>DASUTZ010000190.1:0-7638 GCA_036374295.1 Actinomycetota bacterium | reverse complement strand
CGGCGGCGCCGGCCGCGATCGGCTGGATGGAGGTTTCGGCGCCGACGTGTTCCGTGGCGGGCCCGGCCGGGACACGGTGAGCTACGTGGGCCGCACGGCGAAGGTCGATGTCGTCCTGGATGACGTCGCCAACGACGGCTACATCACCGGCGAGGGCGACAACGTGAGGACGGACGTCGAGAACGCGATCGGCGGCGACGGACCGGACGGCCTGGTGGGGTCGGCGCTCGTGAACGTGTTCCACGGCGGACCCGGTGAAGACAACCTCTTCGGCGGTGACGGGAACGACCGGCTCTTCGGCGAGGGAGGCGACGACTTCATCCTCGGCCAGGATGGGGACGGCGACCTCGCCAACGGGGGTCCCGGCACCGACGACTGCGACGCCGAGAACGAGATCGGCTGCGAGGTCTGATCGGCGGTCAGCCGACCGCGCACGCCGCGACCACGCGGCGTGCGCGGTCGGTCAGCCTCTCCGCTTCGGGATCCCCCGCCGCCAGGCGCCGCTCGAGCTCGCCGAGCGTCTCGTAGAGCAGGTCCCATCCTCGGCGCTCGGCGTCGAGACGCTCGGCGAGCTCGCCCCCCTCCACGAACGCCAGCCTCCGCCCCAGCCGCTCCGCCGCCATCGCGAGCAGCTCCTCGGCCTCGACCCCGGCCCCGTTCGCCGCCAGGGCCCCCGCCTTCACCGTCAGCCGCAGGAGGGTGACCGTGACGGGGATCTCCGAGATGAAGGCACCCGTGAAGGGCCCGGCCACCGACTTCACCTCCTCCCGGCCCGGGCCCAGGTGCCGCGCCAGCTCGGAGAAGAGCAGCAGCCGCTCGTGGTCCCCGACCCAGGTCCCCACGCGAGCGGCCTCGATGGCCGCGCCCGCGAACGCCTTCTTGTCGTGTCGCTGGATCAGCTCGCGGTGGTGGACGTGCGCCAGCCTCGGCTCGGACTCCCAGAGGGTGGAGAGGATGTACGCCTGGTCCTCGGCCCGGCCGACGAAGGACGGCGTGAAGGGTCGGTGCCGCCTGAGGGCCTCCACCAGGATCCCCACCGTGCCGGCGTGGACGTGGACCCGCTCGATCGCCGTGGTCAAGCCGTCGGGGCCGTCGATCCCGTATCGCGTCGAGGCCTCGGCCAAGGTCGAGAGACCCTGGGGCAGCGCGCTCCAAAAGACGAGCTCGTCGGCCTCGGGTGGCCGGTCGGGAACGGGCACGTCGATCGTGAACAGCCCCTGGTCGATGTCCGCCTCGTTGACCAGCGCCGCCGCGAACCCTCCGAGCTCCACCCGGCGCCCTTCCGCGTCCACCCCGGTCGCGCCCCACAGCGGGAAAGCGAAGTGCTCCAGCAGCGAGGCCCCCGTCTCCGAGACGAGCTCGTTCTGGGGCCAGCTGTGGTCGAGATCCGTCTTGAACGTCGCCGCCACCTCGGGATCGATCAGCACGTGCCAGATGGCCGCGATCGCCTTCCCGAAGCTGTGGTGGCGCCCGTAGGGCCCGCGCACGCCGAGCACCCCCAGAAGCTCTCTGGCATCGGGCCGGTCGAGGAACACCTCGGCCGCCGGGGCCAGCACCTCCGCCACGAGCCGCTCCGCATCGGCCTCCCCGAACGCGTACAGCTCGAGGTGCTCCAGCCCACCCATCTCGCGAACCTCGTGCTCGAGGTAGGGGCGGGCGATCCCCTCGAGCGCCACGTGTGTCGTGGACAGCGAGACCACGACCCGCAGGGGCCGGTGGGCCCCCCGCTCCCTTTCGAAGGCCATCCCCCGGTCCATGGCCATCAGCCCGTATCGGAGCTCGCTGGAAGGAGCATCGATGCCGATCTGGACCGGGTGGTCGTACCAGAACATCTGCGAACCCGGATCCCGCAGGGCCTCCGTGATCTCGCTCGGGAGAGCCAGGTCGTCCACCTCCACGCCGGCAGGCGGTCCGGTCAGCAGCAGGTTGACCGTGAACAGGACCTGGCGTGCGGCGTCCGTCACGGCCGGGCCGGGCCCGTTGATGTCGATGGCCCGTCGAGCCCGCAGCTCCGCGGCCCGCTCCTCCTCGTGACCCCGGATCCCCACGCCCTCGGGGAAGAACACGGACCAGATGCGCTCGGCCAGCTCGTCCACCGAGCTTCCGGCGTCCTCCCGCTCCAGGAACCCGGCCAGCGCCTCCAGCCGCTCGGCCAGCGCGGGCTCCCGGCCCACGAGACCCTCCACCTCGTCCTCGATCCTCCGGAGGCCGTCCGCCAGGAACGCGGCCACGGCGTCGCCGCCCTCTGCCGCTGCGGACAGGTGCTCCCAGGCCCGGCCCGACCCTGCGAGCGCCAGGAGGAAGGCGGAGCTGGAGGAGACGGCGGACCGATCGTCGGGCCGGAACCGGGCGGCCGCGTCGACCAGCGGGAGAGCTCCGGGCTCGGCTCGCGGCGTCACGAGTGCCCGGACGACGTCGTCGAGCCGATGCTTGAGGCGCGGCGCCACGCAGCGATGCTACCCTCCCCGCCGAGAGCCAACGAGGGAGGCAAGATGTACCGCTGGTGGGTGTTCCTGCACGTGGTCGGGGGGTTCGGGTTCTTCATGGCGCACGGAGCGTCGGCGATGGCGTCGATCCGGCTCCGGCCCGAACGGAGCCCCGAGCGGGTCAAGGCCCTCCTCGATCTCTCGTCCTCGAGTCTGAGCTTCATGTACGTCTCCCTGCTGCTGCTGCTGATCGGGGGCATCGTCAGCGGCTTCCTGGGGGACTGGTGGGGCGAGGGATGGATCTGGACGGCCATCGGGCTGCTGATCCTCATCATGGGGGCGATGTACGGGCTCGCCTCGAACTACTACAACCAGGTGCGGGAGGCGGCCGGGATCCAGACCTACCAGCAGAGGAAGAAGGGCATCGAGGCCGCACCTCCCGATCCCGGCCGCCTGGATGCCCTCCTCTCGTCCTCGCGGGCCGTGGTGATCATGGTGGTGGGCTTCGGCGGCCTGCTCCTGATCCTGTGGCTGATGATCCTCAAGCCGTTCTGAGGGGAGGAAGCATGGCGGGAGACGAGAACCAGCGGATTGTGGAGCGCTACTGGGCGGCACTGGCGACCGGAGACTTCGACGATGCCGCGGCCTTCCTCAGCGACGACTTCGTAGAGGACTGGCCTCAGTCCGGCGAGAGGATCATCGGGCCCGCGAACTGGCTGGAGATGGCGCGTCACCACCCCACCTTCCCCTCGATCGAGCCCGTGCGACATGAGGGTCAGGGCGACCTCTGGGTGAGCGAGCTGCTCTTCGACTACGGGCGGGGCGGCGAGAGCCAGCCCTATCACGTCTGCGCGGTCCAACACCTCCGCGAGGGCAGGATCGCTTCGATCGTCGAGTACTTCGCCGCGCCCTTCGAGCCCGCCGACTGGCGCATCGACTGGGTGGAGCGGACGTAGGGGGAGCGAGCCGTGGATCGAGGACGTCGCATCCTTCTCCCACGGCGCCGACCAGCCGTGTAGGGTCGTTACGCCGGCCCCAACGGAGGAGGCGTGCTCCTCGGAGGATGAGCGGTACCTCTCCCACCTCCGACGCGCGCTCGCTCGAACGATGAGCGATCTCCCCACCGGGACCGTCACCTTCCTCTTCACGGACATCGAGGGCTCCACGCGGCTGCTCCAGGATCTCGGACCGGGGTACCGCCGGGTGCAGGACCGCCACGACGAGCTCCTCCTCGAAGCCATCCAGGCCGAGGGAGGGCGGGTGGTGCGCATCGAGGGCGACTCCGCCTTCTCGGTGTTCGTGAACCCCACGCAGGCGGTGCGCGCAGCCGTGGCCGCTCAGAGGAGCCTGGCCCGGGAGCCCTGGCCCCATGGGGAGGCCCTCCGGGTGCGCATGGGCCTGCACACAGGAGAGGGGACCCCCGGAGGGGGCGACTACGTGGGGATCGACGTCAACCGTGCGGCCAGGATCGCCGCCGCGGGCCACGGCGGACAGGTGCTCCTCTCGGAGGCAACCCGAGGGCTGATCGATCACGCCCTTCCGGAGGGCGTGATCGTCCGGGACCTCGGCACCCACCGCCTCAAGGACATCGACCGCCCGGAGCGTCTCCACGACCTGGTCGTCGAGGGTCTCCCCGCGGACTTCCCGCCGCTGCGGACCCTCGACCACCGCTCCACCAACCTCCCCGCCGAGCGGAGCTCTTTCGTCGGCCGGGAAGGGGACCTGGCGAGGATCGAGGAGCTGCTGGCCGGGAGCCGTCTCGTGACGCTCGTGGGCCCGGGCGGCATCGGGAAGACGAGGATGGCCCTGCGGGCGGCGGCCCAGCACCTCGACCGGTTCGACGACGGGGTGTTCCTCGTCGACCTCAGCGGGGTGGCGAGCCCCGACTTGGTCCCCTCGGCGATCGCCGCATCCCTCCGCATCCCACAGGAGCCCTCCCGGGAGCTTCTCGATTCGATAGCCGAGCGGCTGAGAGAGCGGAGCCTCCTTCTGGTGTTGGACAACTTCGAGCACGTCGTCGCGGCTGCCCCCAGCGTCGAGCATCTCCTCGGGGCGGCCCCCGAGCTGCGGGTGCTGGCCACGAGCCGGCTCCCGCTCGGGCTCGCCGGAGAGCAGGAGTACCCGGTGGAGCCGCTTCCCCTGCCGGGGCCGGACGAGGCCGCCGATGTCGAAGCGCTCACCGTCAACGACTCGGTGAAGCTCTTCGTGGACCGCGCGGCGCAGGTGCACCCAGGCTTCGCGATCACCGGACGGAACGCCGCCCCGATCGGCGAGATCGTTTCTCGTCTCGACGGGCTCCCGCTGGCCATCGAGCTCGCCGCGAGCCGGATGAAGGTCCTGAGCCCTTCCGAGCTCCTGGGGCGGCTGGGCCGGCGACTCCCCCTCCTGACCGGTGGCGCCCGCGGCGCCCCGGAGCGTCATCGCACCCTCCGCGCCGCCATCGAATGGAGCCACGAACTGCTCGAGTCCGAGGAGCGGCGCCTCTTCGCTCGCCTCGCGGTGTTCGCCGGCGGCTGGACCCTAGAGAGCGCGGAGGAGGTCTGCGGGGCCGGCCTCCGGATCGAGGTGCTGCAGGGGCTGAGCTCCCTCGTGGACCAGAGCCTGGTCGGGAGAGGTCACCTTCGCGACGAGGGGACCCGGTTCAGGATGCTGGAGACCATCCGCGAGTTCGCCGCCGAGCGTCTGGCCACCTCCGGCGAGGAGTCCGACATCCGTCGTCGCCACGGGGAGTGGATGCGGGACCTGGCCCTTGAGGCCGGCCCTCACCTGGTGGGGCCGGCCCAGGCCCGGTGGCTGGCCCGCCTCGAGACGGAGCACGGCAACCTCCGAGCCGCTCTCGAGTGGGCCGAGGCCACCGGCGACGCGGAGACCGGGCTTCGGATCGCCGCTTCCGTCTGGCGCTTCTGGCATCGCCGCGGCCATCTGGACGAGGCCATGTCGCGCCTGACCCGGTTGCTCGCCATGCCACAAGGCCAGCGTCGAGACGCGGTCCGGGCCCGGGCCCTCGGCGCCCTCGGCGGGATCGCGTACTGGCAGGCCGACTACGGAGCGATGGGGTCCGCCTACGAGGAGGCGGTGGAGATCGCCCGGGAGCTCGGGGATCGGGACCTCGAGGCCCACGCCCTCTTCGACGCCGCGTTCATCCCGGTGGTGAAGAACGACCATGAGGGCATGGAGACGGCATTCCAGGCGGCTCTCCGCCTGGCGGAGGAGGTCGGCGATCGATCGCTCCAGGCCAACGCCTGGGCCGCCCTGGCTCGGGGTCGACTCTTCGGCGGACGCGCGGCGGAGGCCGCCGATCTCCTCCACCGAGCCATCTCCCTCCGAGGGGACCAGGGGGATCCTCAGGCGGTGGCCGAGGACTACGAGGTCCTCGCCCACATCGAAGGGACCGGTGGAGCCATGGCCCGTGCGAAAACGCACATCGCAGCGGCGATGCGACTCCACCTGGCGGCCGGGAACGTGCTCGGGCTGGCGCTCTCGATGCGGCCGCTCGCGATCCTCGCGTCGATCGAGGGCGAGCACGGGCGGGCGGTGCGCCTCCTCGGAGCCTCGGCCCGGCTGCTCGAGGACGTCGGTGGGATATCCCCGCCCATGGGATTCCTCATGCTGCGCGACGTGGAGGCTACCGCCCGGGACGCGCTCGGGGCCGGGCCGTACCGACGGGCCTGGGAGGACGGATACGCCTCGTCCTTCGACGACGCGGTGGCGATGGCGATGGTGGGCCTGCCGGAGACACCATGAACGGTCACGCCGTCGCAAGCGGGTGTTCGGGTGGCGCGGGAGCCTCCGCCGGGCGGGTCGCCCCCCGCTCGAAGCGCCCCACCAGCGTGACGATGCCGAGCAGGATCAGGCCGGGGACGAGGATCCACAGCGGCCGCTCCAGCCACCACCGCAGGGTGCTGTCGTGCTCCCGCCCGAACCCCATCGGCCACAGCAGCAGGATCGCCAGGAGGTAGGCGGTCATGTGCCAGAGGAAGAGCGTCATGATTACGCTGTTCCCGAGGATCGTCGCCTTCCACGGGCCGCGCCGCTCCAGCCACGGGGCCAGCCGGTGGCGCAGCAGCATCACCGCCCCGATCGTCCAGACCCCCACGAGGAGGAAGACGATCGTGGGCGGGAACGCGTTCGAGATCGGTTCGGCGTCGGTGCCGAGCGCGCTCTTCGGGTAGTAGCCGATCGTGGGGAACCACTCGAACCGCCGTTCTCCCCCCAGCCACTGGAAGAGCCACGGGTTCGTGGCCAGCACGAGCCCCGCCAGCCCACCGATCGCCATCGCCCAGTACACGCTCCGGGGGAGGCGCCGCAGCGTCCCGTCGGCGTAGAAGTGCCCGAGCTGGTGGGGCAGCAGCAGCACGAACGGGATGTTGAGGTACCGCAGGCGATACATGTCGAAGCCGAACCCGAAGAGGTCCACCACGAACGGCCCGGCCGCCAGGATGGCCACGACCCACCAGCGGAAGCGGCGGTGGAGCCAGATCGTCGCCGGGCTGATCGCCACGACGACGAGGTACACGGCCAGGAACCAGAGCGGCCCGAACGGGAGAGTTCCGGGCGGCGGGTTCATCCCCCGAAGCAGCCGCGTGTCGCCCCAGAGCACGGGACCGGTGGGCCGACCCACGTCGGCCAGGTGCAGCGCCACCTGCACGGCGAGCCAGAGCCCGAGGAAGACGAGCGAGGGACGGAGCAGCCGCTCCACCCGGCTCCTGACGAACGCCCACGTGGAGTCCCCGCGCCGCTTGTACGCATCGTAGGTGATCATGTTGGCGAACCCACCGACGAAGAAGAAAATCGGCATCACCTGCAGGAACCACGTGGCGAGCCAGAGCCCCGAGGTCTCCCCGATCGCGCTCGTCTGGTAGAGGAGCCCGTCCTCCCACCAGAGGATCGCGATCAGCCAGTGCCCGAGCACCACCGTGGCGATGCTGAACGCGCGCAGGAAGTCCATGACCCGATCGCGGGTGGCGGGCGTCCGATCGGCGAGCTCGTCCAGCGAGCGGATCATGACTCGCTCAGACTATCGCTCCCCGTTGGGGGGTTCGCGCTCGCAGACGCCGACGTCGAGCCCGTCTCAGGCGAGACCGAACGGATCCGGCTCGGTCTGCCTGCGCCACACGATCATGCCCGCCGCCACCGGGATCAGGAGGATGATCACCATGGCGGTCAGGCTGGCCTTCGCTCCCCAGCCGGTCAGACCGACGGCCAGCGCGAG
>DASUTZ010000189.1:0-6109 GCA_036374295.1 Actinomycetota bacterium | reverse complement strand
TGCTCATCGTCCTGGGCCTCCTCATCGGGCCCGGCGGCGTCAGCATCTTCTGAGGCCGCGCCCGGCTCAAGTCGGGCTTGCGATCCTCCGAGTGATGCCGTAGGACAGGGGGAACCCCATGCCTGCGGACATCACTCCTATGCGACGCTTCGCCGTGCTCGTCGCGGCGCTGCTCGCGCTGACGGGACTCCTTGCGACCCCCTCGGCGCGAGCAGCGCCGCAAACACCCCCCTTCGGCCCGCTGATCGAGGGCCACGCCGTGTACGAAGGCCAGAGCCGCTGCGCTCCCAAGGAGAAGCCCGGCGTCACGGCGTTCCGGAAGCTCCTCGTTTCCACCTACGGCGAGACGTGGATGAACTCGAGCCGTCCCTGCAACGTAGGCGGGAAGAGCGAGCACAAGGAGGGGCGGGCCCTCGATTGGGCCATGGACGCCTCGAAGCCCAGAGACCGTAAGAAGGTGAAGGATCTCTTCGACTGGATGTTCGCGGAGGATGCCCGGGGGAACATCAACGCGATGGCCCGGAGGCTCGGGCTGATGTACGTGATCTGGAACCGCAGGTGGTGGACGTCCTGGAAGGGGACCTGGAAGCGGTACTGCGTCCAGAAGCCTCGGGGATGCAGGACGCCGTCGGGCTCCTTCACCCATCCGCACGACGACCACGTCCACTTCAGCTTCTCGTGGCAGGGAGCCCGGAAGCGAACGAGCTTCTTCACCCCGGAGCGGTCCTTCATCACGGGGATGGCGGCCTCGAGCGGCGGCGGGTACTGGCTGGCGGGAGGGGACGGGAGCGTGCGGGCCTACGCCGCGCCGTTCCACGGCTCCAAGGCGGGGAAGTTCCCGCCGGCGCCCATCGTGGAGATGGCCTCCCGGCCGGACGATGACGGGTACTGGCTCGTCCTCCGGTCGGGCCGCGTGCTGGCCTTCGGCGAGGCCGGGCTCCACGGCCGGGTGACGCGGAAGAAGGCGGTCATCGTCGGGTTCGGGGCCACGGCGACGGGCGAGGGGTACTGGCTCCTGACCAAGCAGGGGAAGGTTGCGGCCTTCGGCGACGCGGGCCGCTACGGCCGGGTGGAGAAGGGGGCGGCAGCCGTCACCGGGATCGTCCCTACGCCGTCGGGACAGGGCTACTGGGTCTACGCGGCCGGGGGCGAGGTCTTCGCCTTCGGAGACGCGGAGCATCAGGGGGACCTGGCCGATGCGTCCCTCGCCGCGCCGATCGTGGGCGGGGCCGCGAGCGGCCCGGACGGATACTGGCTCGTGACCCGCAAGGGCAACGTCCACGCCTTCGGCTCGGCCCAACTGCACGGCCAGGCCGCGAACAAGGGCCTGGGCCCGGTCGCCGCCATCGCCGCGTCGCCCTCGGGCTCCGGCTACTGGGTCGTGGGGCGGACGGGGAGGGTCGCGGCCTTCGGGGACGCCAAGCTCCGCGGCTCCCTGTGAGCCGTCAGAGCATCCTCCCGCTGAAGAGCAGGCCGATCGGCATCACGAAGAGGATCGCCACGAACGCGACGAGGCGGGGCGTGGTGCGCACGATCCACTCGTCCAGCGCCATGATCGTCGTCTGGAGCGGACGGTAGAGGAACGCCAGGAGGAGCAGCGTGACGATGGCCACCGCGATCGCCTGCGCCAGCACGATCTGCACGGCGATGGGGTTCCCTAGCAGCATGGCCGCGAAGAGCGTGTCGGCGAGCGTGGTGATGTTCGCGCCGGCGATGTAGGGGATCGCCTCGCGGCGCTCGATGTAGCCCTTGCTCGCCAGCGGGACGAGGATCGTGAGCGCCACCGACACCGACAGGGTGAGCAGGGCGGCGAGCATCCCGAGCCCGAACATCGCCCACGGGTGCTTCATCCAGTGGCCGCGCTCCCCGGCGTGCTTCTCGCCGTCGAGCGCCGGCAGCACGAAGTCGAGCAGCTTGAACGACGCGAGGATGACGGCCAGGCCCAGGGGGAAGAGCAGCGGCCCCGGCAGCAGCTCCGACAGGAAGCGCGTGATCGGCCCCCAGACGGCGTCCACGATCCCGTTGATCCCGGCCGAGGAGCGCCACGAGACGCCCGAGAGGAGGCCCGACTTGAGGATCCCGTACCCGAGGAACATCCCGGGCACGTACACGACGGCCGTCATCCCCAGGGCCAGGACGCCCATCCCGATGCTCTCCCGCCTTCGATGCCGGTTGCGCTGGCGCATCGCGTAGAGGAACCCGACGAGGAGGACGATGAACGAGGCGCCCAGCCGTGAGCCGGAGAGCATGGTGAAGGTCTGGGCCTGGGTCGTGGCCCCGGCCGTGAAGAGGGCGAGCGAGGCGGCCGCGACGGGCGATCCGGACAGCACCAGGTAGGCGCCCAGCCAGCCCAGCCCCATCGTGCTGACCATGTTGTCGACGGGGAAGGTTCCCTGGAGCCGGGGGGCGATGGCCTCGGCTCCACCCTTCATCAGCTCGATCGACAGCACCAGGAGGAAGAACGCCGCGAGGAAGTGACCCACCTTGTTGGCCAGCACGGGCCAGCGCCGACGCCGTCCGCGGTGGGCCTCGACCGGTTCCGGCGTCGGGGCGGGCACGGCCCGATCCCCGTTCCCGCGGGGGATGACCTCGGGCTCGGATGCGTGCTTCGACTTCGACTCGTCGGCGGAGATGTCCTTCCCCATTGCTCGGGGCCATCAGGGGCCGGGGCTCACGATACGATATCGGCGGGGCGTCGGGGTGACAATGGTTCCGGCTCCCTTCCCTGCTCTACCCGGCGGAAGGCTCCATGAACGAGTACCGACCACAGGAGATCGAGCCCAGGTGGGTCGACGCCTGGGAGGAGGATCGTCTCTACGAGGCGGGAGGCGAGGAGGATCCTCGTCCCCGCTTCTACGCGCTCGACATGTTCCCGTACCCGTCCGGCGACATCCATATGGGCCACGCGGAGGCGTTCGCCATCGGCGACGTGGTGGCCAGGTTCCACCGGATGCGAGGACAGAACGTCCTGCACCCGATCGGGTGGGATGCGTTCGGGCTGCCGGCGGAGAACGCCGCGATCCAGCGGGGGATCCATCCGAAGACGTGGACCTACGAGAACGTCGACAAGCAGGCCGCGTCGTTCAAGCGGTACGGCGTGTCGTTCGACTGGGCCCGTCGTTTCAACACCTGCGACCCGGAGTACTACCGCTGGACCCAGTGGCTGTTCCTGAAGCTCCACGAGCGGGGCCTCGCCTACCGGAAGCTCGCGCCCGCGAACTGGTGCCCCAAGGACCAGACGGTGCTGGCCAACGAGCAGGTCGTGAACGGCGCCTGCGAGCGCTGCGGAACCCCCGTCGTGCGGAAGGACCTCACGCAGTGGTTCCTCCGGATCACCGATTACGCGGAGGGGCTCCTCGACGACATGGAGCTGCTCGAGGACTGGTCCGACCGAGTCCTGACGATGCAGCGGAACTGGATCGGGCGCTCGGAGGGGGCAGAGGTCGAGTTCGAGATCGCCGAGACGGGCGACCGGGTGACCGTCTTCACGACCCGCCCGGACACGCTCTGGGGCGTGACGTTCATGGTCTTCGCGCCCGAGCACGAGCTGGTGCCCGCGCTCGCCGAGCGGGGGGGAGCGTCGGGCCAGGCCGCCGAGCTGCTGGAGCGGGTGCGCTCCACGCCGCTCGCCTCGCGAGACCTGGGCGAGTCCCGCGAGGGCATCGAGCTGGGCGTGCACGCCGTGAACCCCGTGAACGGCGAGAAGGTGCCGATCTTCGTGGCTCCCTACGTCCTGATGGAGTACGGGACCGGCGGGGTGATGGGGGTGCCCGGGCACGACCAGCGGGACTTCGAGTTCGCCCGCGAGCACGGTCTCGAGGTGCGCGTGGTGATCCAGCCGGAGGGTGAGGAGCTCGACGCCGAGGAGATGACCGAGGCGTATCCCCACGAGGGCGTCATGGTCCGTTCCGGAGGGTTCGACGGGACGCCGTCTCCGGAGTCGATCGGCCGGGTGACCGCCTGGCTCGAGGAGACGGGACGAGGGCGGCCCGCGGTGACGTACCGGCTCCGCGACTGGCTGATCTCCAGGCAGCGGTACTGGGGCGCGCCGATCCCGATCATCCACTGCCCCGAGTGCGGCGAGGTGCCGGTGCCGGAGGAGGACCTCCCGGTCCTCCTCCCCGAGGACGTGGACTTCGCCCCGACGGGCGAGTCGCCCCTGGCCGAGCACGAGGGGTTCGTGAACGTGTCGTGTCCGCGCTGCGGCGGCGCCGCGCGGCGCGAGACGGACACGATGGACACGTTCGTGGACTCCTCCTGGTACTACCTGCGGTACTGCTCCCCCCACGAGGAGGACCGCCCGTTCGACTCCGAGGCTGTGGAGCGGTGGATGCCGGTCGGCCAGTACACCGGAGGGATCGAGCACGCGATCCTCCACCTCCTGTACTCGCGGTTCCTCACCAAGGTGCTGCACGACATGGGGATGGTGTCGTTCCGCGAGCCCTTCCCCCGGCTGCTGAACCAGGGCATGGTCATCATGCAGGGGGCCAAGATGTCGAAGTCGCGGGGGAACCTCGTGGAGCCCCATCCCTTGATCGAACGGTGGGGAGCCGACACCCTCCGCGTGACGATGCTGTTCGCCGGGCCCGTCGAGGACGACGTCGATTGGGCGACCGTCTCGCCGGCGGGAGTCCATTCGTGGCTGGGACGCGTCTGGCGGGTGGGCCTGGCCGTGGCCGACCAGGGGGGCGAGGATCCGGAGGACCTCCGGCGCCTGACGCACCGCACGATCCGCGACGTCACGAGCCTCTACGAGCGGTTCCGGACGAACGTGGCCGTGGCGCGGCTGATGGAGCTCACGAACGAGATCCGGCGGGTGCTGGACGAGGGGGGGAGCGCGCGGCAGGCCGCCGAGGCCCTGGTGCTGATGCTCGCCCCGATGGCTCCGTTCGTCACCGAGGAGATCTGGCGGGGGACATGGGGCCGGAGGGAGAGCGTCCACGTCCAGGACTTCCCCTCGTTCGATCCCAGCCTGGCCCGGGAGGAGACCGTCATGCTCGTCGTCCAGGTGGACGGGAAGGTGCGAGACACGATCGAGGTGCCGGCCGACGTGGACGAGGAGGCGGCGGTCGAGCTGGCCCGGGCCTCAGAGAAGGTGCGGCGGGCCCTGGATGGACGCGAGGTGTCTCGCGTCATCGCCCGGCCGCCCCGCTTGGTGAATCTCGTGACGGCCGTGTGAGCCGTCCCCTCGCTGGATAGGTGCAGCAGAGGACGATTGCGACTCTTCGCGGACCCCGGGGCCAAGCCGAGCGGCAAGCGATGACTCAGGCCACGCGGAGGGCGACCGTCAGGCCGTCCCGCGTGGGGACGATCGTCGAGCGGTAGCGCTCGTCTCCCGCCACGGCGGCGTTGTGCTCCCGGATCGCGGCGGTCCACTCGGGACGGGGGTCTTCGGGATCCTTCTGGGCCACCCGGCCCGACCAGAGCACGTTGTCGCAGAGGTAGAGGCCGCCCACGCGGATCCGCTCCCGCGCCTTGCTCCAGGCCTCGGGGTAGCCGTGCTTGTCGATGTCGCAGAAGACGACGTCGAACTCGCCCGGGGTCTCCTCGATCAGCTCGAGGGCGTCGCCGACGTGGGAGCTGACTCGATCCGCGAACCCGGCTCGCTCCAGGTACTCGAGCGCCAAGCGCTGGTTCTCGGGGTCGCCCTCCGTCATGTGGACCTCGCCCTTGGGGCCGACCGCTCGTGAGAACCAGTAGGCGGAGTAGCCGTAGCCGGAGCCCATCTCGAAGACGCGGCGGGCGCCGATCGAGCGGGCCAGGACCTCCATGGTCTGGCCCACCACGCGCCCCACGATCGGGAAATCGTGCTCCTCGGCCCGGGCCTCCATCTCGGCGGCCAAGGGGTGGTCCTCGTCCAGCAGCTCGCGCAGGTACCGCTCCACCTCGGGATTCACGATGTCCATGTCGGGGCTCCTCTCGGCGGGACCGGCACAGGATAGGTGGGCCGGGGCGTTCGTGTCGGCGCCGGCCGGTACGATGCGGGCCTCCCCCTCCCGAGACGCGGCCGGACGCCGCGCTTCCATGGACGGGTTCCGCGACTGGCTGGAGGGGCTGACCGCGAGGGAGCTCGCGGTGTACGGGGTCGTCGCGCTGGCGCTGCTCGTGG
>DASUTZ010000188.1:0-2067 GCA_036374295.1 Actinomycetota bacterium | reverse complement strand
GCGTCTGGGAGGACCCCTCGATCGGTCCCCGCCCCGCCCAGGACGGCGGCCCCGAGCTCCTCGTCGGAGGAGGCAGCGATCTCGCCTTCGCGCGCGTCGCCCGGTACGCCGACGGATTCGTCCACGGCGGCGGTCCGCCTCGCGCCTTCGACCGGGCGGCCCAGCGCGTGCGCGCCGCGTGGCGCGACGCGGGACGACCCGAGGAGCCGAGGCTCTGGGGGCAGAGCTACTTCGCGCTCGGCGAAGACGCCGCCGAGCGGGGCCGCGACTACATGCTCGACTATTACGCCTTCGCCGGGCCGTTCGCCGAGCGGATCGCCGAGAGCCTGCTGACCACGCCCCAGGACGTCGTCCAGCAGATCCGAGGCTACGCCGAGGCGAGCTGTCACGAGCTCGTGATGATCCCCACCGTCCCCGACGTAGAGCAGGTGGACCGGATGGCCGAGATCGTCTCGGGGATGTCGTGAGGATCCTCACCTTGGGCGGCGGCCCGGCGGGCCTCTACGCGAGCCTCCTGCTGAAGCGTCTGGACCCCAGCCACGACATCCGGATCGTCGAGCGCAACCCCCACGACGCCACCTACGGGTGGGGGGTGGTCTTCTCCGACCGCACCCTGACGGAGTTCCGGGAGGCCGACTACCCCACCTACCGCCGGATCACCGACGACTTCATCCTGTGGGACGCCATCGACATCCACTACCGCGGGGGCGTGATCCGGGCCGGGGGCCAGGGGTTCTCGGGGATCTCCAGGAAGAAGCTTCTGCTGATCCTCCAGGAGCGCTGCGGGCAGCTGGGGATCCCCATGACGTTCGAGCACGAGTTCGAGGACTGGGGCGTGCTCGGGGACTTCGATCTCGTCCTGGCCGCGGACGGCGCGAACAGCTTCACACGGAAGCGATTCGAAAGCGCCTTCCGGCCGTCGATCTCGCAGGGGCGGGCCCGCTTCATCTGGTTCGGGACCACGCGGCCGTTCGACTCGTTCACGTTCATCTTCCGCGAGCACGAGCACGGGCTCTTCCAGGTCCACGCCTACCCGTTCGAGGGAGCCACGAGCACGTTCATCGTGGAGTGCCACGAGGACGTGTGGCGGCGCGCCGGGCTCGATGCGGCAACGACCGAAGAGACGATGGCCTTCTGCGAGGACCTCTTCGCCGCCGAGCTGCGCGGCCACCGCCTCCTCTCCAACAAGTCCGAGTGGATCAGCTTCCCCACGATCAAGACTGCGAGCTGGCGCCATGAGAACGTCGTCCTGCTCGGGGACTCGGCGCACACAGCGCACTTCTCGATCGGCTCGGGGACGAAGCTGGCGATGGAGGATTCGATCGCGCTCGCCGAGGCCTTCGAGCGGCACCCCGAGGACCTCGACGCCGCGCTCGACGACTACGAGATGGAGCGGCGGCCCGCCGTGGAACGGTTCCAGCTCGCCGCCGCGCAGAGCCAGGCCTACTTCGAGGACCTCCGCCGCTACCTTCACATGGAGCGGATGCAGTTCGCCTTCCACCTGCTCACGCGCAGCGGCCGGATCGACTACGACCAGCTGCGGCTCCGCGACGCTTCGTTCTCCGACGAGGTGGATCGCTGGTTCGAGCGCGACACGGCGGGCCAGGGCGTGGCGCGCTTCGCCGCGCCCCCGCCGATGTTCGTCCCGCTGGAGGTGCGTGGGGTCCGGCTCGAGAACCGCGGCGTGCTGTCGCCGGCCCCCCGGTACTCGGCCAAGGAGGGGGAACCCACCCCCGAGCACCGTGAGGCGCTGCTCGATGCGGCTCGGCGCGAGCCGGGGCTCGTAGTCACCGAGATCATGGCCGTGGAGGCCGAGGGCCGGATCACCCCCGGCGACCTCGGGCTCTACCTCGACGGCCACGCCGACGCCCTGCGGGACCTCGTCGAGGCGATCCACGCGAGCTCCCGGGCCAAGGTCGGCGTTCGGATCGGGCACGCCGGGCGCAGGGGCTCCACCCGCCCTCGCCATCGGGGGCTGGACCTTCCGCTGGGCGCCTCCGGCTGGCCCCTGCTCTCGGCTTCCCCGCTGCCGTACACAAGCGTCTCCCCCGCGCCTCGGGAGATGGA
>DASUTZ010000187.1:0-2663 GCA_036374295.1 Actinomycetota bacterium | reverse complement strand
TGCGGGTCGCGGATGCAGCCGGCCGGCTCCTGCTACGTCTGCAACTCCTGCGGCGCGACCAGCGGCTGCTCCTGAGCGCGATCAGGCGTCGGGGATCGTGAGATCCTCGACGCCCTGGTCCTCCAGCTCCCGGAGCCCGGCGACGATGCGCTCCAGGCGTCTTTCCGCGTCCTCGATCTGATCGGACAGCCCGCCCGTCCGGGCGTCCTGCGGGGCTGCCCCGGCCGTCTCCCGGAACGAGGAGATCTGGGAGCGGATGTCGGCCACGATGGCGCGGATCACCGGCCCCGAGGCGGCGCCCGCGGTCGCTTCGAGCTCGTCGATGCTCGTGCCGAGCCCCCGCGCGATCGCCAGGAGGGTGGCGTGGGTCTCGCTCAGCTCCTCGGGAGGCGTGAGCGACCGGAGATCCGCGCGCAGCTGCTCGGCGATGGGGCGTGACGCCGCCACGGATCCCTCCACCTCGCCGGGAGCGACGGGGCTCCCCACCGCGGCTCGGAGGTTGGCGAGGGAGGGCAGGATCGCGGCGAGCTCGGTGAGGTACCGCGCCGACGCCTCCAGGTCGCCCACGGTCTCGAGCGCGCCGACCGCGAAGTCGGACATCTGCGCGTGGACCCGCGAGGCCGTCTCCATCGGTGGCCGGTCCGAGATGACGGGGATCGAGGGGACGGAGGTCGTCTCCAGACGGCCCTGGAGCCGGGTCAGCTCGCTTCGTGCCTCGTCCGCCGCCGTGAGGACCGCGGACGCCTCGGACAGCGCCTCGGGCGTGCTGTCGCTGGGAAGGGCCTCGACCGTCTGACGGAAGAGGGGCACCGTCCTGGCGAGCTCGGTGGACAGGGGCCGGATCGCATCACCCGCGGCTCTCGGCGGGTACCAGATCAGCGCTGCGTACGCGGCCCCGGCGAGCAGAGCGATGACGATCACGATGGCGAGCGTGGCCCTCCACGGGCGTCTCCGGCGCCGGCGAGCCACGCGCTGTGGATGCCCCACCGGACAGACGCCGTCGCGCAGGGGACGGCCGCAGCGGCTGCAGAGGTTGGCTGACACGCGGCTGAGCATAGGACCGCGCGACGAGGGTGGTCAAAGAGCGGCCGCTTTGCGCGGGGCCGGGAGGCGGGTAGGCTGCGCCTGATGCGCCTCGAGTTCCAGCGTCTCGACCCGGACGTTCCGCTTCCCTCCGCCGCCCACGAGGGCGATGCGGGCCTCGATCTCCGGGCCTGGGCGGACCTCGTGGTGGAGCCGGGCCGCAGGGCGCTTGTTCCCACGGGCCTCGCTGTAGCCATCCCCGAGGGCCACGCCGGTCTCGTCCTTCCGCGGTCGGGGCTGGCATCCCGCTCCGGCCTGACGCTGGCGAACGCGCCGGGGCTGATCGACGCCGGCTACCGGGGCGAGATCAAGATCGCCGTGGTGAACCTCGATCCGGACGAGCCGGTGAAGATCAGCAGAGGAGACCGGATCGCACAGCTCGTCGTCGTGCCGTTCTCCTCGGTCGAGCCCGTGGCCGTGGACGAGCTCCCTCGGACCAGCCGAGGGGTAGGGGGCTTCGGCTCGACGGGCTCCTGACCTGAACGGGCTATGCCCAAGATGGTCACGGCGGGCCGTGATGACCGGCTTCGGATGCGTCGATGTACTTAGTGATGGAACCGATCCCAGCAGCGACTCGTGCGCACATGACCCGCGTGGGTGGCCTGGTCCTGATCGCCGGCGGGCTCCTGGGGACCGTGGTCACGGTGATCGCGGAGGGCTCTCGGCTCCGGATCCCGATCGCCCTCGGGCTCTCGGGCGCCACGCTGCTCCTGGCGCTGGGCTACCTGGCCGCTGGCGAGCGGGTTCCCGAGCACGTCCTGCATGCGGGCCCCCCGATCGGGAGCCTGCTGGTCGCGTCGATGATCTACGTGGGAGGCGGCGGGGTGACCTCGGCCGCCCTGGCGATGCCCTACGTGTGGATCGCGATGTACGCGGGCTACTTCCACTCGGCTCGGTACATGGCGGGCGTGGTGGCGCTCGGCGCGGCGGGGCACGCGGTCGCCCTCCTCGCGCTGGGTGGGCCACGCTCGTGGCCGCCGATCTGGCTGTACGCGGCGGCAACGTCCGCGGTGGTCGGTGCGATGGTCCACTACCTCGTTGTGCGCCTTCGCGACCTGGCCGCCACCGATGCGCTCACGGGTCTGCCCAACCGTCGGGAGTGGGACGAGCTCCTTTCGAGCCACCTGAGGTTCGCGGGGCGCCTCGGGTACCGGATCTGTGTCGCGATGCTGGACGTGGACGACCTCAAGGGATTCAACGACTCGAGGGGACACGCCGCGGGCGACGAGGCGCTCCGGTCGATCGCCCGTGCGGGGCGGACCGTGCTCCGGGGCACCGACGTCCTGGCGCGCGTGGGTGGCGACGAGTTCGGCCTGCTCCTGCCCACCTGCGACCCGGAGGGCGCCAGCGAGATCATGGGGCGCTTGCGGCACGCGATCGCAGCCGACGTAACGGTCTCGGTGGGTGTCGCCGTGTGGGATGGCGACGAGGGGGCCGATGCCTTGATGCTGCGGGCCGACGTCGCGCTGTATCGAGCGAAGCGCATGGGGCGCGATCGCGTCGAGCTGGCGGAGGTCCGGCCCGGTCGCGAGGCCCGCGCGCTCTCGACCTGAGCGGAGCCGGATTGGTAGACTCGTCGT
>DASUTZ010000186.1:0-6994 GCA_036374295.1 Actinomycetota bacterium | reverse complement strand
GGCTTCGAGCGAGACCTCGATCCCGCAGAACGTGCACTGGTCGGGCGTGCCCCAGTGGACGCACGTCTGCACCACGGTGCTGGCCAGCGAGTCGAGGTGCAGCAGCGCGATCTGCCAGTACGGGATGCCGTCCTCGGTCTCGAGGTCGTAGATCTTGGGCCTGGGGGGCAGGTCGGCCTCCGCCAGCCGCTCCTCGTCCCGGTACAGCACCCACGCGTCTCCTTCCCGCCGCATCGTGAATGGCGAGTCGGTGAGGTAGTCGCCGGTGAAGGGGAAGGTGACCGGGATGCCGTCGAGGTAGACGAACCCCGAGTCGGTCGGCCCCGCCCCGCCCTTCCGCCCCTCGACGTCCGAGGTCTCGACGCGGACGCCGTGGCTCTGCAGCTCGACGATGAGGCGGCGCAGGTCGAGGTCAGTCGTTGCCATAGAGCTCCTCGAAGTTCCGGTGGAGGATCCGGTCCTTCAGCTCCTGGCTGATCCCCGGCTGGCCCGTCATCTTGTAGTACTCGCCCCAGAAGTCGCTCCAGGGCACGTCGGAGGAGAACAGCACGCGGTCCTCGCCGATACCCCGCTTCTCGATCTCGGTCATCAGCCAGCGCGGCCCGAACCCCACCGACCAGGTGCAGTCGGTGTAGACCTGCAGGCCCTGCTCCACCCAGTCCAGGAACTTCGGGACGAGCTTGATGTGGCCGCTGACCCCGCCCCCGAAGTGCACGAGGTAGATCTTGATGCGCTTCCCCCACTCCTCGATCAGCGGGATGTAGTTGCTGATGTCCGATGAGCCGCCGGGGCTCGTGTGGAAGTGGAAGACGAGGTCGTGCTCCTCGGCCGCGCGCAGGCACGCCTCGGCCACCTCGCGGTCGTCGTCGTCCCAGTCCGCCGGGTTGGGGCTCCCGCCCAGCAGGAACGTGGTCTTCAGCGCCTTCACCCCGTCCTCGCCCGCGAGCTTCAGCGCCTCCATCGTCAGCTCCTTGTTCTGGCCCATGAACGAGGTCCAGATCGCGCAGCTGAGTCGGTCGCTGGACTGGGCGGCCTCCAGCGCCACCGCGTTGAGGCCGAAGGGCTGGTCCTGCTTGGGGATCCCGTAGTTGGGGATCACCATGGCGCGCTCGATGCCGTAGCGGTCGAGGTGGTTCTTGATGTAGTCCTTCCCGTCCTTGAACTCGAAGACGGTGGGCTTCACCGGCTCCTCGAGGTCGTAGAACGCCCAGGCCTCCATCTCGCCGATGTGGTTGTGGCCGTCGATGACGCGGCCGCTGACCTTCTCGCCGTCCGCCATGGCTACCCCTCCGACACTATAGGAAACGAGCCTCTACCGGAATCCTCACGCCGCCCGGAGCCCGATGTCAAGACGGGCCGCCCTCGCGGATGGCCCGGACATGCCGTTCCCACTCCTCGCGCTGGCCGAACATGCGCCGGTCGGAGGGGTCGCCGGTGGCGTCGCCGGTCTCGGGGTCGAGCGGGACGCGCTCCGCCCCGAAGCGGGGCGCCCCGGTCCCGGGGTCCTCGTCCACGAACGCGTGGAGGCCGGCCCCGTCGGCGAGCCGCATCTCCAGGCGCCGGTAGAGGCCGGGCATCGGGGCGTCGGCGTGCCCCTGCTCCTCCACCACCACCCAGGCGTCCCCGCGCCGGCGGGCCTCCCGGATCCGATCGGCGGCCTCGGCCCGGGCCAGCTCCCGGACCAGCTCCCGGTACCTGATGGCGAACCCCGCCCCCGCCACCTGAGACGCGGACACCTCGTCCGGCGGGTACCCCGTCTCGTGGAGGACCCGCTCCGCCAGCGCCTCGCCCTCCTCGAAGGTCGCCACCAGCTCCTCCCGGGAGCCGACCTCCGACAGCGCGTCGGCCACGAGCCGGGCCGCCCGCAGGTGCCGCTCGTAGGCCTCGGGGCGGGTCATGACGAGCGAGGTGATCCGCTCCTCCGCGGCGCTCCACTCGGCCGCCAGCCGCTCGATCGGTCTCATCGGTCCCAGGCAGCGCGGAGGCCCCGGGCCGGACGCGTCCGGCCCGGGGCCTCCGCCGATCGCCTCCTCAGAGGTTCCAGGTGTTCATGGTGAACGCGCCCTCACGCCACGCCGTGAGAGCGGCGTCCGCCACGTCCCTCGGGTGGATCGGGATCACGCCGTCCATCATGTCGGACTCGCGCATCCCGTACAGGGCCGCGGCCGAGAAGCGACAGGCGTAGACCTTGCCGCCCTCGTCCATGATCGTCTGGAGCTGGTTGTTGAAGTTCAGGTGCCCCGGGAAGGCCTCGTCGCCCACCTTGGGGAACCCGCGCGTCTTCGACGCCATCAGCGACCCGGGCCCGAACAGCACGAAGTGCAGCTCGAACCCCTTCCGCACCAGTCGAGTCGCCGTGAGCATGTTCACGATCCCCACGGAGCCCTCGAACGGCACCGTGTGCATGAACACGAAGGCCTTCTGCCCAGGCTCCGCCTGGATGTCCTCGAAGACCTTCCCCTCGTAGTCGACGATCGCCTGGCCGGCCTCCACCGGCTCGTTCACGAAGTCCGCCACTCCGACCCTCCTTCCGTTCGACGATGGTGCCCGTCCCGCAGCTTCACGCGGCCGTCTTCCGGTAGGGCGGCGCGCGGTCCTGCCACGTCTGCCGGTGGCTCCCCGGCATGATCCCCATGATCCAGCGGCGCAGGCTCCAGGGGAGGATCCGGTAGACGGGCACGAAGACCCTGCGCCACAGGAACGCCATGACCCCCCGGCGCCGCACGGGCGGGCGCAGCCCGTACTTCTTCGCCAGGTCGTGCTCGGTGGCCTCGAGGAGGAAGGACTCCGCGTTGCTCCGGAGCCATTTCGAGAAGCCCATCACCAGAGCCCCTGCTCGGTGAGGGCGTTCTGCGCCGCCGCCGAGATCGGCTCCCCCAGAGCGCCGATCGGCGGGGAGTAGACGTTCTCCATCGTGGCCAGATCGCCCAGCGTGATCCCCTTACGGGCGCACATCGCCAGGAAGTCGGCCCGCTCCTTGATGCCCTCGCCGCCAACCATCTGAGCCCCGATCAGCCTCAGCGTCCCCGGCTCGGCCAGCAGCTTCACCTTGATCATCTTGCTGTCCGGGTAGTAGCGGGCCCGCGAGATCCCCTGGGCCACGCCCATCACGAACGGGATGCCCAGCGCGGTGGCCGTGCTCTCCCCGAACGAGACGCCGCCGATCATCCACTTGCCGGCCACCATGCCCCAGGGGACGTAGACGGGCCGGTAGGCCCGGTCCCCACCGGCCGCGTTCGTGCCGGCCACCTTGCCCTGCGCGTAGGCGTGGCTCCCCGACAGGCCCTGGAGGGGGAGCTTCGTCAGGCCGTGCGGGATCTCGGCCACGTCGCCGGCGGCGAACACGCCGTCCACCGAGGCGCGCATCCCCTCGTCCACGACGATGCCCCCGGTGGAGCCGATCTTCAGGCCCGCCTCCGCGGCGAGCCGGTTGTTGGGCCGCTTGTGCGTACAGATGATCACGAGGTCGCAGGGGATCTCACCCTCCGAGGTCTTCACCCCGCGCACCCGACCCTCCCCCACGAGCGCCTCGGCCTTCGTGTTGAAGTGCATCGTCACGCCCATCTCGGTCCAGGACTCCTGGACGGGCTCGACGATGTCGGGGTCGGCGGCCTCCGCCAGGGCCCAGGGGTGGGGGTCCACGACGTGCGTCTCCAGGCCGCGGTGGGCCATCGAAGTGATCATCTCCAGGCCCAGGGGGGAGGCGCCCAGAACCACCACCGACTTCGCGTCGTCGAGGACCTTGTCCCACTCCATCGCCCGGCGGATGTTCTTCACGTAGTACTGGCCTTCGAGGTCGGTCCCGGGGATATCCGGCGCCTCGTAGTCGAATCCCGTGGCCACGATCAGCTTGTCGAAGGGGATGCGCTCGCCGCCGCCCGCCGGCTCGTCCGTGCGGCGCTCGGTGTCGAATGGGGTCTGGCCCAGCGGGGCCAGCTCGATCTCTCGGGCGCTCAGGTCGATCCGACCCACGCGTGTCTCATAGCGGATGTCGATGCCCTGCTCCTTGTAGTACTCCTTCCCCTGGAGGAACAGGCGCTCGAACGAGTCGATCTCGCGGCCGTGGACGTAGGGGATCCCGCAGGGGCTGTAGGCGGCGTCCTCGTACTCGGTGAACACCTGGAGATCGGCCTCGCGATCGACGCCTTTGATCGCCCCGGCCGCGCCGATGCCCGCGGCGCCGCCGCCCACGACCACGTAGCGCTGAGCCATGTACGCCTCTCCTCAGGATTGCCCGTCGAGCGAGTTGTTCACTATACTCAACGCGCCGTTCACCGATACCCGAACTCTACCCGGGGTCATCGCGAATCTTCAAGTGGAGGGCGCGTCATGGAGGAGGTCATCGCGGCGATCGGGCCGAAGGTCCGACAGCTGCGCCGGCAGAAGAACCTCTCGCTCCAGCAGCTCGCCGAGCGGTCGGGGGTCTCGGCGGCGGCCATCCACAAGCTGGAGCGGAACGGGATGGTCCCCACGATCACGACGCTCATGAAGCTGGCCTCGGCCCTCAACCGGCCCGTGTCCTACTTCGTGGACGAGCAGGATCCCGACCACGCCGTCGTCGTGCGGTCGGGCGACCGGAAGACCGTGTACACCTCGAAGTCCGGGCTCGGCCTGGAGAGCGTCTCCGGGCCCTACGGCCGGTTCTTCATGGCGGGCGCGGTGGCCACGGTGGAGCCCAAGGCCGACAGCGGGCCCAAACCGATGGAGCATCCGGGGGAGGAGCTCGTGTACGTCCTGAGCGGCTCGCTCCGCTTCGAGATCGACGGCGAGGAGCACGTCCTGCGGCGCGGCGACGCGCTGCACTTCCGCACCGACCGTCCGCACCGGTGGTGGAACCCCGGGGCCCGCCCGGCGAAGGCCCTCTGGATGGCCCTCCGGTCGACGTGATGCGCTCGGTCGTCGTCGCGCTCGGAGGGAACGCCATCACCCGCGAGGGCGAGGCCGGCGCGTACGAGGAGCAGGAGGCGAACGCTCGGCGCATGGCCCGGGCCATCGCGCGGATGGTCGGGGCCGGCCACCGGGTCGTCGTTACCCACGGCAACGGCCCCCAGGTCGGCAACCTCGCGATCCAGCAGGAGGAGGGGGCCTCCCTCGTGCCGGCCCAGCCGCTGTTCGCGCTCGGCGCGATGACGCAGGGCCAGATCGGCCACCTCCTGGGGCTGGCCCTGGCCCCCCTCGTGGAGACGAAGGTGGCCTCCGTCGTTACCCACGTGGTGGTGGACCCACGCGACCCCGCGTTCGCGGACCCGACGAAGCCGATCGGGCCGTTCTTCCACGAGGCCACCGCCCGCAGGCTCGCTTCGGCGCGCGGGTGGACCGTCCGCGAGGACGCCGGCCGAGGGTACCGCCGGGTGGTCCCCTCCCCCGAGCCGAAAGAGATCCTGGAGTCCGGCGTGATCCGGGCCCTGCTGCGGCAGGGGGCCGTCGTCATCGCCTCGGGGGGCGGAGGCATCCCCGTCGTGCGGAGGGGGAAGAGGCTGGTCGGGGTGGACGCCGTGATCGACAAGGATCTCTCCGCCGAGCGTCTCGGGACCGAGATCGGCGCCGACGACCTGCTGATGCTCACGGGCGTGGACCGCGTGGCGCTCGGCTTCGGCACGCGCGAGGAGCGCCCGATCCGGGAGATGACGGCCGACGAGGCCGAGACCTACATGTCCGAGGGGCACTTCCCCCCCGGGAGCATGGGACCGAAGATCGCCGCCGCCGTCAGGTTCGTGCGAGAGGGGGGCGAGGCGGCGATCGTCACGTCCCCGAGGCGGGTCGGCGCGGCGCTCGCCGGCAACCACGGGACCCGGATCGTCCCCGCGAGGGAGGCGCCGCGGCGGGCGGCCGGGCAGTGAGCGCGACCGCCGTCCGCGTCCGCCCCGACACCTATGTCGACTCGGTCGTCCTGATGTCGGGAGCCCGCGCCATGCGGGACCTGGACGGCGTGGCCTGGGCCACGGCGGTGATGGGCACCGACGCCAACCTCGACGAGCTCCGGTCCCGGGGGTTCAAGGGCGACGACCTGGGCTCGGCCCGGGCCAACGACCTCGTGCTGGCCGTGGAGGCCGGGTCCGAGGAGGAGGCGCGGGAGGCGCTCGACGCCGGCATGCGGGCGCTGTCGGAGTCCGGGGGCGGGGCCGCCGAGGGCCCGAAGGAGCGCGGCCCCCGCTCGCTGCAGCAGGCGGTGGCGGACGCGCCGGACGTCAACGTCGCGCTCATCTCGGTCCCCGGCGAGCACGCTCCGCTCGAGGCCCACAAGGCGCTGTCCGCCGGCCTCCACGTCCTACTGTTCAGCGACAATGTCCCCCTCGACGACGAGGTCGAGCTGAAGGTCCGCGGGCGTGAGCTCCGGCGCTTCGTGATGGGGCCGGGCGCGGGGACCGCGATCCTCGGCGGCGTGGGGCTCGGGTTCGCCAACGTGGTCCAGCGGGGACCTGTCGGCGTGGTGGCGGCGGCCGGGACGGGAGCCCAGGAGGTCAGCTCGCTCCTCGACCGCTGGGGGGTCGGCGTGCGCGACCTGATCGGCGTGGGGGGCCGCGACCTCTCCGAGCGGGTGGAGGGGGGGATGACCCGCATGGCGCTGGAGGCCTTCGAGGCCGACGACGAGGTGGAGGTGGTCCTGCTCGTCTCCAAGCCGCCGGCGCCCGACGTGGCGGCGGACCTCGTGCGGCGGCTGGGCGAGGGCAAGCCGGCGGTGGCGGTCCTCTTGGGCCTGGCCGACGATCTCGACCCACCGGAAGGGGTCCTGCTGGCCCGCACCCTGGAGGACGGGGTACTGCGCACGCTGGAGGTCCTGGGCCGGGATGGGCCCGAGCTCTCCCGAGGGCTGGAGGAGCGGGTCGGCGAGGCGATCGAAGGCCTGGACCGGGATCGGACCGCCGTGCGAGGCCTGTTCTCGGGGGGCACCCTCTGCTACGAGGCGATGATCGTGCTGAGCGAGCGCCTCGAGGCGGAGGTCCGATCGAACACGCCGCTCAAGGAGGGCTGGGGGCTCCCCGCCCCCGACGGC
>DASUTZ010000185.1:0-8301 GCA_036374295.1 Actinomycetota bacterium | reverse complement strand
AGCCTGGGAGCGGGTCGGGCCCAGGGCGATCCAGGGCAACCTCGATCCCACCGCGTGCATCGGGTCCTGGGAGGCCTGCGAGCGCGAGGCGATCGCCGTGCTGGACCGCGCCGGCGGCCGCCCCGGGCACATCTTCAACCTCGGCCACGGCGTGCTCCCCGAGACCCCGCCGGACAACCTGGCCCGCCTCGTCGACCTCGTCCACGAGAGGACGGCCCGATGACCATCGGCGTCCTCGTGATGGCCTACGGCACCGCCGCCGGGCCGGACGACATCGAGCGCTACTACACGGACATCCGCGGGGGCCGCCCGCCCAGCCCCGAGTTGCTCGAGGAGCTGCGCGTGCGCTACGCGGCGATCGGCAACCGCTTCCCGCTGACCGAGATCACCGAGGCCCAGGCCGCGGGAGTGGAGCGCGAGCTGGGCGAGGGCCTCCGGGCCTTCGTCGGGATGAAGCACTCGCCGCCCTTCATCCCCGAGACGGTGGAGAAGATGGCGGCCGATGGGATCGACCGCGCGGTGGGGATCGTGATGGCGCCGCACTACTCGAGGATGTCGATCGGGGGCTACGTGGAGCGCGTCGAGAAGGCGGAGGCCCCCATCGAGGTGGACGTGATCGAGTCCTGGCACACGCACCCCGCGTACCTCGAGGTGCTGGCCGACCGCGTGCGCCGCGCCCTCGACACCCTCCCCGAGGACCCGCTCGTCGTCTTCACCGCCCACAGCCTCCCCGCGCGGATCGTGGGCGAGGGCGACCCGTACCCGGACCAGCTCCGCCAGACCGCCGATGCGATCGCGGAACGCCTCGGCCTCGCCCACCACACCACCGGCTGGCAGAGCGCCGGCCGCACCCCCGAGCCCTGGCTCGGCCCACCGCTCGAGGAGCTGATCCCCGAGGTCGCCAAGGAGCACGCCGCGATCCTCGTCGTCCCCTGCGGGTTCGTCTCGGACCACCTCGAGATCCTCTACGATCTCGACGTCGAGGCCCGCGGGATCGCAGAGCGCGAGGGCATCGCCTTCGCCCGCACCGAGTCGCTCAACGCCGAGCCGGACTTCGTCGCCGCGCTCGCGACCATCGTCCGAGATCGTCTGGCATCATGGGATCGATGAGCGAGATGGTCACCTACGCCTACTACCCGGCGTTCCGCCGGCTGCCGTCGATCGCCGAGGTCGCCGGTGACGCGGCCCACGAGTGGGAGGTGCTCTTCAAGGAGCACGAGGACCGTGTGCAGGTGCGCGGGTTCTACGCGGCCGAGGGCTTCCGTCCCGACGCCGACCTCCTGATGTGGTGGGTGGCGGAATCGGCCGACGCCCACCAGGACTTGCTGATCGCGCTGCGCCGCACGGCGATCGGCCGTCACCTCGAGCTGACCCACGCCTTCATGGGCGCCGTCCGGCCCCCCGAGTTCAACCCCGACCACCAGCCCGCGTTCATGCGGGGGGAGGCGCCGCGACGCTACCTCTGCGTCTACCCCTTCGTCCGCGACGCGGAGTGGTACCTGATCCCGCCCGAGGAGCGGGCCGAGATGCTGCGCGAGCACGGGGTGATGGGCCGGGAGTTCCCGGGCATCCTTCCCAACACGACCAGCGCGTTCGGGCTGGGGGATTGGGAGTGGATCCTCGCCTTCGAGTCGGACGAGCTCCACGAGATCGTGGACTGCATCCGTCGTCTCCGCGACGCGAAGGCCCGCCGCCACACGAAGGAGGAGGTCCCCTTCGTCGTCGGCATCCGCAAGGAGCTCCCGGAGGTCCTGGCCGACCTGCTCTAGCCGCGGAGCAGGTTGCGACAGTCAACGACGATCCGGGTCGTTCTGGGGCTCGGGCATCCAGCGGTAGCCCAGCCCCGGCTCCGTGAGGATGAACCGTGGCTTCCCGGGATCGTCCCGGAGCTTCCTCCGGAGCTGCTGGACGTAAACCCTGAGGTAGTGGGACTCGTCCCCGTACCTCGGTCCCCACACCCGCCGGAGCAGCCACCCGTGAGTGAGCAGCTTCCCCGGATGCGTCACCAGCGTCTCGAGGAGGCGGTACTCGGTGGGGGTGAGGTGCACGAGCTCTCCGTTCACCCTCACGGCCTGACGTGCCAGGTCGACCTCGAGCTCCGCGAACCGCAGGACCGCCTCCGACGCGCCCGCCGAGACGCGCCGCCGCACGGCCCGCATCCTCGCCAGCAGCTCCTCCATCGCGAACGGCTTGACGACGTAGTCGTCGGCCCCGGCGTCGAGGGCCGATACCTTCTCGCTCTGCGCGTCCCGGACGGTCAGCACGATCACGGGCACGTCCGACCAGGAGCGGAGCCGACGAAGCACCTCCTGGCCGTCCAGGCCGGGGAGTCCCAGGTCGAGGATCACCAGCTCGGTGCCCTCCTCGGAGAGCGCGTCCAGCGCCGTCTCGCCGTTGGGAGCGGTGTGCACGTCGAACCCGCGCGCCCGGAGGCTCGTCCGCACGGCACGGAGGATCTGGGGATCGTCGTCCACGACCAGCACCCGGATCGTCATCCGACCTCTCCGACCGGAAGCTGGAAGACGACGGTCGTCCCGCCTCCGGGGGTGCCCTCGATCCAGATCCTCCCTCCGTGCGACTGGACGATGGCCTGCCCGATCGCGAGGCCCATCCCCGTCCCCCTCGAGTCGCCGTCGCCGGTGGCGAACAGCTCGAAGACCCGTTCGCGCTCCTCGACGGGGATGCCCGTCCCTCGATCGATCACCCGCACCTCGATCATCGTCTGCCATCGGGCCGCCGCGATCGTGATCTGCGTTCCCGGCGGGCTGTGCTTCGCCGCGTTCTCCAGCAGGTTCGTCAGCACCTGGTCGATCTGGACGATGTCCATCGGCACCTCGGGAAGATCCGGGCGGAAGCGGAGGGCGATCTCGTGGCCTGCCAGCAGCGGATGCAGCCGGCCCACCACGCCTTCGATCAGCTCCTCGATCGAGGCCTTCTCCTTGGTCGGGATCAGGGCCCCCGCCCGGATCCGCGAGAGATCGAGGAGGTCTGCCACCAGGCGGTCGAGGCGCTCGGCTTCCTGCCGTATCGTCTCCAGCAGCTCGCTCCGATCCTCCTCGGTGAAGCGCGCGTCCTCGTCCTGGAGGCTCGTGACGGACGCCGTGATCGAGGCCAGCGGGGTCCTCAGGTCGTGGGTGACGGAGGAGAAGAGGGCGGCCCGGAGCCGGTTCGTCTCGGCCTCGACGCGAGCGGTCGTGGCCTCGCTGCCGAGCCGCACACCCTCGATGGCCAGGCCCATCTGGTTGGCGAGGGTCTGGACCACCTCCCGCTCGGCAGCTCCCAGGCCGGCCGGGTCGGTCGGGGTCATCGAGATCCGGCCCACGCGCCGTCCCCGGGCGCTCATCTCGACGGTCTCCGGCTCCCCGGCTCCGTCCGTCGCGGTCTCCACCACCACCGGCTCGGGCGTCAGCTCCGTGGTGATCTCGCATCGAGCGAGGGAGAAGAGCTCGGTGACGGCTCGAGCGAAGCTCTCCAGAATGTCTCCGACCTCCTCGCCGGAAAGCAGGCGGGTGCCGACGCGATGGAGGAGACGGGCCTCACGCTCGCGACGCTCCGCTCGTGCCCTCTGCGAGACGGCTCGGGAGAGAAGGGTCCCGACGATCCCGGAGACGATCAGGAAGACGGCGAGGGCGACCACGTCCTCGACCCTCCCCACCGTCAGGGTGAGGAAGGGTGGGGTGAAGAAGAAGTTCAGGGCGAGGAACGAGAGCACGGACGTCGCGAGCCCCGCGCGCAGGCCCCCCAGCGCCGACGCCACGGTCACCGAGAGGACGTAGGCCATCGCGGCGGTGGCGGTGGACGCCCTGGCGGGGAGCGCAGCGAGCAGGGTCGGGACGGTCGTGAGCGCGAGCGCCGTCATGGCGGGCAGGAGCACCCTGCCTCTCCGGTCTCCGCGACCGTTCATCCCAAACACTCTCGCCCTGCCCGGAGGGCCCCACAACCGGCCGGGTAGTTCCATACGCCTTCTTTACGCCTCGACGGCTCGTCCTGACGGGGTCCTGACGGCTCCGGCGTCACCATCGCCGGACCATGGTGGCATCGCTCGGCGAAGTTGGACCGTTCCTCGGCGGACTGGTGGTCGGGGTGCTGATCGGCGTCGTCCTGACCCCTCTGGTCGGCTTCTGGGTGAGGCGGCACGAATGGAAGGAAGCCTCCCGGAAGGCGCGTCTCACCGAGGACGTGCTCGATCTGATGGACTCGATGGCGCCCCGATGAGCACCCCGGTCCTGAAGCGCGTGTTCGTTGGACGAGCGCTGGCGAGCCACACGCTGGAGCATCAGCGCCTGCCGAAGACCCTCGCCCTTCCCATCTTCTCCTCGGACCCCCTCTCCTCGAACGCCTACGCGACCGAGGAGATGATGCTCGTCCTGGTGCTGGCCGGGACCGCGGCGTTCCGCCTCATGATCCCGATCGCTCTGCTCATCGTGCTGGTTCTGTCGATCGTGATCACGTCGTACCGGCAGACGGTGCGAGCGTACCCGGGCGGCGGGGGCTCGTACATCGTGGCCCACGAGAACCTCGGGCCGCTCCCGGGCGTGATCGCCGCCTCCGCGCTCCTGTCCGACTACGTCCTGACGGTGGCCGTCAGCATCACGGCGGGGACCCTGGCGATCACGTCCGCGGCGCCGGGGCTGCTGCCCTACAAGGTGCCGCTGGCCCTGGGGCTCATCGTGCTCGTGGCGATGGCCAACCTCCGGGGCGTGAAGGAGGCGGGGATGCTCTTCGCCGTCCCCGCGTACGGGTTCGTGATCGCGGTCTACGTGCTGCTGATCACGGGCTTCCTCCGGTGCACGAATGGATGTCCGACCGCGGAGACCGCCGACCTCCCGATCCAGCCCGAGCACGCGCTCACGTTCTTCCTCATCCTCCGAGCCTTCGCCTCGGGCTCCACGGCCCTCACCGGCGTGGAGGCCATCTCGAACGGCGTCCAGGCGTTCCGCCGCCCGCAGGCGAAGAACGCGGCCGCGACGCTCGCCGTCATGGGAGCGATGACCGTCGGGATGTTCCTCGGCATCACGGTGCTGGCGAGGTCGATCCAGCTGCGCGTGACCGAGGAGCTGGCCGCGGAGAAGTCGGTGCTGGCGCAGATCGGGGAGACGGTCTTCGGTGGGGACGACCCGATGTTCTACGTGCTGCAGGCGTTCACGGCGCTGATCCTCATCCTCGCGGCAAACACGGCGTACCAGGACTTCCCCCGACTCTCGGCGATCCTCGCCACCGACCACTACATGCCGCGGCAGTTCATGAACCGAGGCGACCGGCTCGTGTTCTCGAACGGCATCGTCGCGCTCTCGATCCTGGCGGGGCTCCTCGTCTGGATCTTCGACGCCAACCTCACCAGGCTGATCCAGCTCTACCTGGTCGGTGTCTTCGTGGCCTTCACCCTGTCCCAGGCGGGCATGGTGCGCCGGTGGCTCAGGCTGCGGGAGAGGGGGTGGCGCCGGAGCGCCCTGATCAACGGCGTCGGTGCCACGGCGACGGGCGTGGTGCTGGTGATCATCACGGGGACGAAGTTCACCCACGGAGCGTGGATCGTGGTGCTGGCGATCCCGCTCATCGTGCTCCTGCTGCTCTCGATCTACCGTCACTACGAGCGCGTGCGCGTCACGCTGCGCTCCAGGGGCCTCACGATGGACGCCGAGGTGGAGAACACGTTCGTCGTCCTGGTGCCCGATCTGGGGCTCGCCACCAGGGAGGCGATCTCATGGCTGGTTACCGTGCGCCCGGATCCCGGTCGGGTCATCCCCCTCTACGTGGGCCCCGATCCCCTGGAGGTCGCCGCGGCCGAGTGGGCCAGGCTCGCCCCACGCCTGGGCGAGCTCCGCCGCCTGGAGGTCCACAACGGTCAGGAGGTCCGGTCCCTCCGCCGGTTCGTCCGCGGGATCGAGCGCGGCCCCGACGACTTCGTCACGGTGGTCGTCCCCGAGAGGGTCTCGACGGGGCTGCTCCTCTACGTCCTGCGCAGGACCCGGTCCTTCCGCGTGAAGGCCGCCTTCCTGCTGGAGCCCGGCGTGGTGGTCACGGACGTGCCCCTCCTCCCCGAGGAGCTGGAGGTCGCCGCCGGCCGAGCGCTCGAGGAGCGCCCCCTGGAGCTGGCTCGCAACGTGTGCATCGTCCCGGTGTCGGCGGTTCACGACGCGACGATGCGGGCGCTGGCCTACGCCCGCTCGCTCCGGCCGGCTCACCTGGAGGCGATCTTCCTGGCCGGGGAGCCGCAGGAGGCCGACGAGATCCTGGCCGATTGGAGGGAGAAGCGGGTCGACGTCCCGCTGAGCGCGATCGAGGCGCCGTTCCGCGACTACGGGCCACCCTTCCTGGAGGAGATCCGCCGGCACACGAGGCGCGGGGACACCATCGTGACGGTGGTCCTGCCCGAGTTCGTGGTCGATCGGTGGCGCCACGCTCTCCTCCACAACCAGCGGGCTCTCTTCTTCAAGCGCACGCTGCTCGTGGAGCCGTGGGTGGTCGCCGTCAGCGTCCCCTACCAGATCGGCGCGGCCCGCCGCGCCGAGAGAGCTCCCTCGCCGGCCTAGGGGAGGTTCCCCCGGGCTCGTCGCTCCGCCAGGATCCCTCGGAGTGCGAGCGCCGCGCCCGCGGCGAAGATCGCCGTTGCCACGTACACGGGCCCGAGGTGCGCGAGGGTGTCGAAGCCATTGGGGTAGTGGGCGGGAAGCGAGATCCCCAGCGCGAGGACCGTCGCGGCGACCGCCCCGACCCAGGCCCAGAGGGCTCCTCGCCGCACCCCGAACATCACGAGGAACAGCACGGCGGCCCCGATCGCCGCGATGAAGCCGGCCACCGCGATGTGCAGGTGATCGATGTAGTGGGAGAGCGAGGGGCTGAACGCCCGGATCTCGTCGCGGCCCACGTCGACCTGCTCCGGACCGATCCCCAGCTCTAGGAACCGACTCGTGAAGCTCAGGATCAAGAAGACGACGGCGTACGCGATGAAGCCGGCGGCGGCCAGGCCCATGAGCCAGGATCCAACCCTGAGCCGGGTCTCCGCGGGCCCCGCTCGTTCCTGGGCGATCGTGGCCATGGCCGTGTCCGGCCTACTGGCGCTGTGGGCGGCCTCTCCCGGCCCCGCTGGCGGCCTGAGCCTTCTCCTGGAACCTGCGACGAGCCTCGTCGTCGTCCTCGTAGTCCTCCTCGTGGACCGACGAGTCGATCTCGTTGTCGTCCTCGTCCTGGATCGAGATCATGATCCGGTAGTGCCTCGGCATACGCCCCCTCCCGGTCTCTCGGGCTCCATTGTGTTCCGGTGATGCTTCGGCGTGCAACCGGTCAGGGGGAACGGAGGAGGGCTCGGGCCCGCTGGGCGCCCACGAGGTTGCCCTTCTCCTCGTAGAGGGCGGCCGCCTCCTCGAGCGGCTCGATCGCCTCGTGCTCACGGCCGGCCGTCCGGAGGACCTCGGCTAGGTCGAGCAGGGCGTCGGCCTGCAGGTTGAGGTCGTCGGACCGGCGGGCGGCGTCCACCGCCTGGCGAGCGATGCGCTCGGCCTCCTCGAAGCTGCCCTGGCGGGCGAGCAGCTTGGCGCGGACCCGCTTGGCGGGCACGATCGTGGCCACGTCCCCGGAGGCGCCGCTCTCCTCGCTGATCCGCACGAACCGCTCCGCGTCCTCGAAGTCCTCCTGCGCCCAGGCCACGAGAGCCAGCTCCGCGGCGGTCGTGGAGAGGAAGCCGCGCTCGCCGATCTCCTCGAGGGTCTCGTAGCCGCTCATGTAGGCGCGGCGGGCGGCCTCGGGGTCGCCGGCCAGCATCTCGACGGAGGCCAGCGCCTCGGAGGCACGGGAGCGGAAGCGGAGGCCGAGGTCCTCGAGGATGGCTTGGGCCTTGGAGATCTGCTCCCGGGTGCCTTCGAACCGGCCCTGCATGGCGCGGAGCTCCGCCTCCACCGAGAGGACCGCGGCCTCGACGCGCCGGTCGCCCCCGGAGCGGTCGTAGATCTCGCGGCAGCGCCGGATCCCCTCGTCGGCGGGAATGGGGCCGAACAGGATCGCCGCGGCGAGCTGAGCGAGCGCGTCCATCTCCAGGCGGCGGTCGCCGGCCCGGCGTGCGTGCTCGATGGTCCGCTCCAGGTGCTCCGCGGCCGCGCCGAAGCGCGAGGCCAGCCACTCGATCTCGGCGCGGAGACGGGCCACGTTGGCCAGGCCCCGCTCGTCCCCCAGCTCCTCGAACACCGGGGCCACCTCGTCCACCTCGACGCGAACGGCGTCGGTGGTGTCCTCGGGATGGGTGGAGAGGCGGACCAGGAGGCGGGTGAGGCGGGCGGTGGCTTCGGCCGCGCGGTCGGCGGCTTC
>DASUTZ010000184.1:0-9785 GCA_036374295.1 Actinomycetota bacterium | reverse complement strand
CTTCCTCGGGCGCGGGAGGTCCCGCGGCCGTGTGCTACAGTTGCCCGCCGGAGGCCGTCCGGCCTCGTTAGGAACCCACATGGCAGGCAGAGAAGTCCTCTACGAGACCTTCTACACCAAGGCGCCGGGCTCCGAGAAGCTGCGGAGGACCGCCGAGGGGCGGTTCCGCTATCTCGTCCGCGAGGGATGGCACGAGATCGAGCGGCGGCCCTCGGGCCCCGACTCGGTCCAGATCCGGTTCGAGCGCGAGGGCGCGAGCCGCCCGCTCGAGCCCCTGCGGAAGAAGCCCGAGCCGCCGCCGCGCCGCCGCGAGGGCCGAGGTGGCGACCGTGGCGGTCGAGGCGGCGGGTTCCGGGGAGGCGGCGGCCCTCGCGGCGGCCGCGGCGGCGGCCCCCCGGGCGGGCAGGGCGGCCAGCCCGGGGGCGGCCAGCCCGGGGGCGGACGGTCACAGGGCGCCGGCGAGGGCGGGTCCCCCGAGGCGCCTCAGACCGAGACCCCCCCCTCCTCCTAGCCGTCCGCGCTTCTCGCCTTCGGCTCCCGCAGGTGATGGTCGGTGGCGCGCTGGAACGCGCGCCCCAGCCTCAAGAGCGACGCCTCCTCCCCGGCCCGTCCGATCAGCTGCACCCCGAGCGGCAACCCCTCGTCCGAGAACCCCGCTGGGAGCGAGAGGGCCGGCAGGCCCACCAGGTTCACCACCCTCGTGAACCACGCCGGGCCCCCCGTGTGCAGGCCGTGCGGCGGGCCGCTCCCCACGTCGATCTCCTCCTCTTCGAAGCGCGGGGCCGGGAAGGGCGTGGCCGGCGCTACCAGCACGTCCGCTTCGGCCAGCGCCTCGTCGAAGGCCGCGCGAAGCCGGGCCACGTCGCGCTGGGCTCGAACCATCTCGACGGCCGGCTGGGTGGAGCCGCGCTCCAGGGCCCGGCGCGTGAGCGGGTACAGCGACTCGGGGCGGCGGAGCAGCAGCCCGTGGTCCGCGGCGAACTCGGGCCAGGCGATGTTGATCCAGGCATCGTTGGCGTAGCCGATGTGGCCCACTTCGCCCGTGGCGGGCCTCCCCCCCATCCCGATCAGGACGTCGCGCGCCTCGTGCACCGCGGCCAGGACGTCCCGCCGGGCCCGCTCGGCGAAGAAGGCGCCCGGGACGGCCACCCTCAGCCCCTGGGGCGGTGACGCGGTCTCGTCCACGAACCGCTGTCCCCGCCCCGCGATCACCGCGAGCCCCAGGGCAGCGTCCTCGACGGTCATCGTCAGCGGACCCACCGTGTCCAGCGTGCGGGTCAGCGGCATGACGCCCATCATGTCGAGGCTCCCGAACGTGGTCTTCAGCCCGACGGTGCCGCACATCGAGGCGGGGATGCGCACCGAGCCTCCCGTGTCGGTCCCCAGCGCCAGCGGCACGACCCGGGCGCCCACGGCAGCCGCCGAGCCCCCGCTCGACCCGCCGCTGATCCTCGAGGGGTCCCACGGGTTGCGGCATGCGCCGCACGCCGACACCGCGTTCGTCCCGCCCGCGGCGAGCTCGTGCATGTTCGTCTTCCCGACGATCACCGCGCCGGCCGCCCGGAGCCGGGCCACCACCGCGGCGTCGCGCTCGGCCACGGCGCCCCGATACGCTCGGCAGCACCCGGTCGTCTCCCACCCCTCGACGTCGAAGAGGTCCTTCACGGCGACGGGCACGCCGTGGAGTGGTCCCCGCGGCTCCCCGCGCGCCGCCTCCTCCTGCCGAACGCGGGCCACCTCCTGCGCCTGCTCAGCGTGCAGCATCGAGAAGACATTCGAGACGAGGTCCCAGTGCTCCGCGCGCAGCAGCGCTCGCTCCAGGACCTCCACGGGGGAGATCTCGCGAGCGGCGATCCCGCGAGCGAGCTCGGTCGCCTGCATCGACGGGAAGCCTACCGCGCGCCCTGGTAGCGTGGGGTCGTGGCGGAGATCACGGTGGAGCCGCAGGGTGACGCCTTCTTCGTGCGTGTGGACGACGGATCGACCCAGACCACGCACACGGTCACGGTCTCGGACGAGGACTTCGAACGGCTTGGCTCCGGGTACGGGTCGCGGGAGGACTTCGTGTCCGCGTGCTTCGCGTTCCTCCTGGAGCACGAGCCGAAGGAGTCGATCCTCTCGACGTTCGACCTGAGCGTGATCCCCCGGTACTTCCCGGAGTTCGAGGGCGAGATCAGGCGGTGAGTTGCTCGTCGGGAGGCTCCACCGAGGCCCCCCCAAGCTCGCCGGACGGCTCCTCCTCGCCGTGCTCGGCCCTGGCGCTCACGATCAGCGCCACGGCCCCCACGATGACGACCCCGGCCACGAGCGTGCGCGCCGTGACCGGCTCGCGCAGGAAGGCCCAGCCCAGCAGCACGGCGATCACCGGGTTCACGTAGGCGTAGGTGGCGACGAGCGAGGTCTTCGCCACCCGCAGCAGCCAGGCGTAGGCGGCGAAGCCCACCAGCGAGCCGAACACCACGAGGTAGGCGGTGCCGATCCACGATGCGAGCGAGATCTCGCTCCACTCCACGCGACCGAACTCGCCGGTGACCGCGGCCACGAGGGTGAGAACCAGGCCCCCGGCCAGCATCTCCATCGCGGTCCCCACGAGCGGGCGCTCGGGCAGCGGCGCACGGCGCGCGTAGAGCGAGCCCGAGGCCCACGAGATCGAGGCAAAGACCACCGCGGCCACCCCCCACGGGTCGAAGGTCCCACCCCCGCCGATCGGGCCCACGAGCAGGGCCACACCGCCGAACCCCACGACGATCCCCAGCACCTCTCGCCAGGTCGTCCGCTCGCGAAGCACCAGGCCCGAGATGACCACCATCCACAGCGGCACGGTCCCGACGAGCAGGGCCGCGATCCCGGACGGCACCGTCTGCTCGGCCCACACCACCATCCCGTTGCCGCCGAGAAGCAGCGCCCCGCCCACGATCGCCGCCGACCGCCAGTGGCGGAGCGTGGGGCGGTCGCCCTCGCCGTCCCCTCTCCGGATCGCCCACGCGTAGAGCAGGGCGCCCGCCACGAGGAAACGGATCGCCGCCGAGAGGAAGGGCGGGAACGTCTCCACGACGACAGCGATCGCCAGGTACGTCGAGCCCCACACGATGTAGACGGCCCACATCGCCGACCAGATCGCCCAGGTCGGAGCGTGTCCGCCGCCGTGGGACGGGTCCTGAGGGGAGGAGAGCATCGAGCCGGGCCGTGCCATGACCCCATGATAGAGAGGGTCTTGACCGTCTGTGAACCCTCTGTCTAAGGTCTTCGGGCGAGGACGCTTGTCATACGAAGACGAACGGAGGCGATGACCTTGGATCCTGAGCGACTCCTCGACGAGACGGGCTGGCGGATCCTCCGCGAGCTCCAGGAGAACGCCCGCATCACCTTCAGCGAGCTGGGGAGGCGGGTCGCCCTCACCGCACCGGCGGTCGCCGACAGGGTGCGCCGCCTCGAGGAGGCCGGGGTGATCCGAGGCTACCGGGTGGAGGTCGACCGCGAGGCCCTCGGCCTCCCCGTGCTGGCGTTCATCCGCATCACCGCGACGGGCGCCGAGTGCCGGGCGCTGGCCGCCGAGATCTCGGGGTTCCCCGAGGTCCTCGAGTGCCACCGCGTCACCGGCGAGGAGGCCTTCATCGCCAAGGTGGCCGTCCGATCGGTGGCGCACCTCCAGGACCTGATCGACCGCCTCATGCCCTACGGGGAGACGATCACCTCGATCGTGCTCTCCTCGCCCGTGTCCTACCGGACGATCGACCGGGAGTCGGCGAACGGCGAGGCTGCCGCTCGGGAGCGCTGACGTGCGGTTCGGCATCGGGCTCTTCACCGCGCAGGTGCCGCCCGACTCGGGCCGGACGTTCGTCGACGAGTACCGAGACGTCGTCGAGCTCGCGCGCCTCGCAGAGCAGGTCGGGCTGGACTCGGTGTGGGTGAGCGAGCATCACGGCGCCGGCGACGGCTACATGCCCTCCCTGCTCCCCGTGCTCGGCGCGCTCGCCGCCGTCACCGACCGCGTCCTCCTCGGCACCGGCGTGCTGCTCGCGCCCTTCCACGACCCGCTGCGGCTGGCCGAGGACGCGGCCACGGTGGACCTCCTGTCCGAGGGGCGGCTGATCCTCGGGCTGGGCCTCGGCTGGCGCGAGGAGGAGTTCCGCATGTGGGGGATCCCCATCGGCGAGCGCGTGCGTCGCACGTCGGAGACCGTGGAGATCCTCCGGAAGGCGTGGACGGGCGAGCGCTTCAGCCACGAGGGCCACGTCTTCTCCTACGACCGGGTCAGGATCACGCCCCCTCCGGCCCGGGAGGGCGGCCCGCCGATCTACCTCGGGGGGTTCGCCGAGGCTCCGGTGCGCCGCGCGGGCCGCCTCGGGGACGGCTACATCGTGTCGCGGTCCGTGCTCGACGTCGTCCACCGCAACCTGGCCTGGGCCGAGGAGGGGGCGCGCGAGGCGGGGAAGGACCCGTCGGACCTCGGCTTCGCGATCCTCCGGAACGCCTTCGTGGCCAGGGAGGGCGCCTGGGAGGCGATCCTCCCCGGCGTCTCCCACCAGCTCGGCGTCTACCCCGCCTGGGGGGCGGGGGCAGACATGCCCGACCGGCCCTTCGAGGTCCACCCGCCCGAGGAGGAGACGATGCGCTCGGTCACGACGGCGGGCACGCCCGAGGAAGTGGTCGCGGGGCTGCGGCCCTTCGTGGACGCCTTCGGCGGCCGCAGGGAGTCCCACCTCATCCTCCGGCTCCACTATCCGGGGATGGATCGGGACACCGCGGCCTCCGCGATCGAACTCTTCGCATCCGAGGTCCTCCCCCGCCTGCGCTGACGCGTGGGCGCCCCGGCGCGACGAGCGGCTAGGCCTTCGCCGGCAGCCTCCGCCGGAGCAGCAGCCACGCCAGCAGGGCCAGGACCGCGAGGGGCGTCAGCACCCCGAGCGCCGTGATCAGCCCCCCGATCACCGAGAGGAACCCCTCGGCCGCCCGCTCCCAGGCCCGGGCGATGATGCTCGGCTCGCTCGGCGCCGCGGCCCCGACCTCGGCCAGCGACACCGAGATCGTGCCGAACGACGTCCGATCCTCGAGGTAGCGGAGCCGCCCGCGGATCCGCTCGACCTGGAGCTGGATCCCCGTGAGCTGCCTCTGCACCCGGATCGTCTCGGCGATCGACCCGGCCTCGTCCATCAGGCGGAGCAGCACAGCCTCCTGCGCCCGCAGGTTGCGGAGACGGGCCTCGAGATCGACGAACTCCTGGCCCACCTCCTCGCCCTCGATCCGCTCCCGCCGGACCGTGCCCAGGTCTCGCAACGAGGCCAGCGCGGCCTCGAAGCGGTCCGAGGGGACCCGCAGCACGATCGACCCTCGCCGCGCCTCCTTCCCCTCCACGCTCGAGGAGAGGACGAAGCCCCCCTCCGCCGAAGCCACCGAGGTGGCCCGCTGGAGCGCGTCCTTGAACCCCCCCCGCTCGACCTCGAGCCCGATCTGGGCCGTCTTGATCACCGACGGGCCCAGCACGGGGAGCTCAGCCGCCGCGGTCTCGACATCCGCTCCGTCCGCGACGGCCTCGTCCCCCGCCTCGACCTGCAGGCCCTCGGCCGCCGGCTCCTCGGCCACCCCGGGCACGGGGCCGCCGCCATCGGCCTCCTCCGTCGCTCCCCCTCCGCAGGCCGCCAGGACGAGCCCTGCGGCCACGATGCCGATCCACGTCCTCTTCATCCCGCACCTCCTCCGTCCCCCGGGAGCTTGGACGGGGGGTCCTCCGGCGGGGTTCCCACAGGTCACCGCGCGAAGTAAGGTACGGCCATGCAGACGGTCGCGGATGTCATGACGTCCGGGGTCCTGAGCGTCGGGCCGTCGACCACGGTGGCCGAGGCGGCCACGATGATGGGCGAGCGCAGGGTCGGTTCGGCTCTCGTGATGGAGGACGACCGCCTCCTGGGGATCTTCACCGAGCGCGACATCGTCCGCGCGCTGGGCCAGGACTTCGGGGCGGCGGAGCGCCCCGTCAGCGAGTGGATGACCCCCGAGCCGACCACCGTGGACCCTGAGACGCCGGCCGTGGAGGCGCTCAAGACGATGTTGGACGGCGGGTTCCGTCACCTCCCGGTGTCGGAGGGCGACCGCGTGCTGGGGATCGTCTCGATCCGCGACCTCTCGGCCGCGGGGCTCTCCGAGTAGCTAGTCCCCGAACCCGGCCCTGGAGCGGTCCGGCAGGTCCTTCGAGGCCTCCTTCAGCGCCTCCCAGACCTCCCGGAAGAGCTCGGCGGCGTAGGACGGCGGCTGGGACTTCTCCCCGCCCATCGCCCCCCGCAGGGCGGTTGCGGTCACGTTGACGGCCTGCTCGAAGAGCTGCATGTCGATCTCGCGTGGCACCGCTGGTCCTCCTGTGTGATCGGTCCGGATAAGGCTATCGTGGCGGGCGTGACCCTGCCGATCTCGCCGCCACTCGCGCCCATGCTGTCCAAGTCCCGCGACGAGCTCCCGCGCGGGGAGGGCTGGGTCTACGAGCCGAAGTGGGACGGCTTCCGGGCCATCGTGTTCCGGGACGGGGAGGACGTCCACATCGGGAGCAGGACGAAGCGTCCGCTCCACCGGTACTTCCCCGAGCTGCTCGACCCGCTGCGGAAGGCCCTGCCCGAGCGGTGCGTCATGGACGGTGAGATCGTGCTGGCTCGCGAGGGCCGCCTCGACTTCGAAGCCCTGCAGCTGCGGCTCCACCCCGCCGAGTCGCGCGTGCGGATGCTCTCGGAGGCGATCCCGGCCTCGTTCGTGGGTTTCGACCTTCCGGCGCTGGGCGACGAGGACCTCTGCGCCCGGCCGCTCTCCGAGCGCTGGGAACTCCTGGCGGGCATCCTCGAGGAGCGATCGATCCGGGACCTTCTGCGGGACGGGCCGATCGTGGCCCGCACCCCTCGGACCGACGACCCCGAGGAGGCCGAGCGCTGGATGGATGAGCTCGGGGCCTTCGGGCTCGACGGGGTGATCGCCAAGACCGGAGACCTCGCCTACCGCCCGGGCGAGCGGACCATGGTGAAGGTCAAGAAGCGGAGGACCGCCGACTGCGTGGTCGGGGGCTACCGGATCCACAAGGACGGCCAGGGCGTGGGCTCGCTGCTCCTCGCCCTCTACGCCGAGGACGGTACGCTCCACCACGTCGGCTTCACGGCCTCGTTCCGGGCGAAGCAGCGCCGGGAGCTGTTGGACGTCGTCCGTCCCCACCACGGGGAGAGCGCGTTCGGCGAGCACGCCGGGCCGGGCGGACCGAGCCGGTGGCGACAGGAGGAGACGCCGTGGATCCCGCTCCGCCCCGAGCTCGTGTGCGAGGTCGCCTTCAACCACACGACGGGACGACGGATCCGTCACGGGGCGACGTTCGTGCGGTGGCGCGAGGACAAGGACCCTCGGGACTGCACGATGGACCAGATCGCCTAGCGGGGGCCTCGGCGACGCGACGGGGCCGCCCGGACGGGCTCGTCGTCTCCCTTGGGGAAGTGGGGCGGCCACGGCGCGTCGCCGAGGCCCTCGCGGCGGTCGCGCTCCGCGAGCTCGAGGAGCGACTCCAGCGAGCCGGCTCGGTCGTCGATCGGCTCGTGCGGGTCGCCGATCTCCGCGTAGCGGCCGGGGACCGTGTCGATCGTGAGGTCCTCGGCCTCCACGTCGGCCACCTCGTCCCAGGCCAGGGGGGCCGAGACGCGGGCGTCGGGGACGGGCCGCACCGAGTAGGCGGAGGCCACCGTCCGGTCCCGCGCGTTCTGGTTGTAGTCGACGAAGACGCCGGTGCGCTCCTCCTTCCACCAGGCGGTGGTGGCCCGGGCGTCGCGGCGCTCGACCTCGCGAGCGAGGGCGAGCGCCGCGCGCCGGACCGCCGTGAAGGTCCACCTCGGCTCGATCCGGACCAGGACGTGGATCCCTCGCTTCCCCGAGGTCTTCACGAAGCCCACCAGCCCGTGCTCCTCGAGCACCTCGCGAGCCAGCAGCGCCACCTCGCGGACGTGTCCCCAGGGGATGCCGGGCGTCGGGTCGAGGTCCACGCGAAGCTCGTCTGGGTGGTCGAGGTCGCCGGCCCGCACGGGCCAGGGGTTGATGTCGATGCACCCCAGGTTGATCATCCAGGCGAGGTGCGCCTCGTCGGCGATCACCAGCTGCTCGGCCCTCCTGCCGCTGGGGAACGCGATGTGGGCCGTGACGAGCCAGTCGGCCGCCCCCTTCTGCACCCGCTTCTGGTAGAAGTCCTCGCCGTCGATCCCGTGGGGGAACCGGTGCAGGATCACCGGGCGGTCCCGGGCCCCGTGGACCGCCCCCTCCCCCACCGAGAGGTAGTAGCGGACGAGGTCGAGCTTCGTGATGCCCCGCTGGGGGAAGAGGACCTTGCCCGGGCTGGTGACGCGCACGTCCCTGCCGGAGACCCCGAGGATCTCGACCTCGCTCACCGGACATTCCTACCACGCCGGGCCGCCTCTCCTGTGGTCAGCGACAGGCGCTAGGATGATTGCCGTGCCTCTTGCGATCGTGGCCCACGCTGGGTGGGACGAGTTGCTCGTCGCCGTGGTTGCGGTGGGGGTCGTGCTGATCCTCCGCACTCGGTCGGAGCGCAAGCGCCGCCTCGAGGACGACCGCGAGGAGCAGGCGCCCGAGCCCGCGGAGGAACCTTGATGACCTCCCGGCGCGCCCTGCTCGGCCTCACGGCGGCTGGCGTCGTGGTGGGGCACTCGATCGCCTACGTCCTGGCCGCGGCCGATCACGCCCCCGGAGCTCACCGCTACTGGCCGATCGCGGTGGCGGTGGCCGTGGTGGCGGGGATCACGGCCTCGGTCCGTCTGACCCTCCCCCACCTGCGCGAGGCCTCGCTCGCGCCCACCCCCGTGCTGCCTTTCGCCGCTCGCCTGGCCACCCTCCAGGTCCTGCTCTTCGTGATGATGGAGATCACCGAGCGCCTGGCCGGCGGCCAGAGCGCCCACGGGTTCCTGGCCAGCGACCTGGCGTGGATCGGCGTCGCCATCCAGGTCCTGGTCGCCCTGGCCGTGGCGCTGCTGACCCGCCTGCTGGGCGAGGTTGTCGGCGCGATCGGCCGGGCGCTGCGGCGCGTCTGGGACCAGCCCGTCCCGCTGCCCCTCCCCCGGGCCCTGCTCGTCCTCCGCCCCCAGGCGCTGTCGGGGTCGGGCTCGATGCGAGGCCCCCCTCCGTCGCTGGACTGACGCATCGTCCAACGAAACGAAGGGAGGGATCCTATGTCAGGCATCCGAACGGGTGCGGCGCTGGCGGTGGCCGGCGCCGCCACGATGCTGCTCCTGCTCGCTCCCACGCCCGCGATGGCCCACGAGGGACGCGAGGTGGGGGATGTCGTGATGGTGGTGGGGTTCGGGAGCGAGCCGGCCATGGCCTACGAGCCCAACTGGGCCTCGCTGACGCTCACAGACCACGACACGGAGCAGCCGATCCTGAACGGGGTGGACCTCGAGGTCGAGATCACCTACGGGGAGGAGTCCACGACGATGGCCATGGAGCTGGCGTTCGGGGACACCGGGGAGTACCGGGCCGTCTTCGTGCCGTCGCGGCCGGGAGACTACTCGTTCCGGTTCTTCGGCACGGTCCGGGGCCAGGGGATCAACGAAACGTTCAGCTCCGGCCCCGACACCTTCAGCCCGGCGAACGACCCCGCGGAGCTCTCGTTCCCAGCCCAGGACCCGACCGTGGCCGAGGTCGCCGAGCGCCTGGAGCAGGAGACGACGAGGCTGAACGAGAGCATCACCTCGCTCGAGCAGTCGATCGCCGCGGAGGAGCCGGCCGGAGAGGAGGAGGACCCTGCGGCGGAGGCG
>DASUTZ010000183.1:0-4127 GCA_036374295.1 Actinomycetota bacterium | reverse complement strand
ATCCACGCGGGGGATCGCGACGCGGGCCAGGTGGTCCGCATCTCCGGTCCGGAGCTCGGAGCGACGTGAGGCCCCCCAGGGATGGGACGCGGCGGGTGTTGGTCGCCTCGTCCTCCCGCCTCGACGGGGAGGCCGCGGCGTCGCTCCTCGGCTCCCTCCGGGGATGGGAGGTGGCCGGCCCCCTCCAGGACGGGCTCGAGGTGCTCGGAGAGATCCGCCGCCGCCCGCCTCACGCCGTGCTCATCCTCCACGACCTCGCTCGGCTGGGCCCGGCACCCCTCGCCGGGCAGATCCGCCGCCGGTGGCCCGAGGTCTCCGTGGTGGTGATCGGGACGGTGGAGGCCCCGCACGCGAGCGTCCTCCCCCCCTCGGCGGCTCGCGATGACGTCCTCGCAGCGCTGGCCGCTCCCCCGCTGGATGCGGAGCCCGTGCGGACGCCCGTCGGCGCAGGGATGGAGCGGCTCCGGACGCTCACGCCCCGCGAGCGCGACGTGCTGAAGCTCCTCGGGTCGGGAGCCACGAGGCAGGAGATCGCCTCCGCGCTGGGGACCAGCCCCCACACGGTCCGGACCCACATGCACAATCTCTATCGGAAGCTCGACGCGCACAGTCACCTCGAGATCGTCCGTTTCGCCGCTCAGCATGGCTTGATCGAGACCGAGCCGGGCGAGAAGCACAAGGGCTGATCCGCTCCCCGCGCCGGGCGGGATCCTAGCCGAAATGCCGTACCCAGGGCACCACCCGCCCGGAGTAGCTGGGGTACCGCGGACGGATGAGACGTCATGTTATGCACCCTCTGCCCCAAAGATTCTCATCCGTACGCCGTAGGCGGCCTACGACGCGGACCTGATGCTCCGCGCGGACGAACGGCCTATGCTCGTCCCCCATCGCACCTACCCCGACACCCGAGAACGCACGATGAGCGTCCGGATCCTGCTGGCCGACGCTCAGTCCCTCTTCCGCGAGGCCGTCCGAGTCGTGCTCGAGAGGCAGGGCGACCTGGAGATCGTCGAGGAGGCGCACGACGGCCTCGACGCGGTGGCCAAGGCGGAGCGGGCCGTCCCGGACGTCGCGCTGATCGACGCCAGCCTGATCAACTGCGATGGGATTCGGGCGACGGCGCTGATCCGAGAGCGGGTCCCGGACTGTCGGGTGATCCTCCTGACCGAGGACGAGGACCCGGCGACGCTGGTGGCCGCGATGGAGGCCGGCGCGAGCGGGTACCTCACGAAGATGGCCCCACTGGACCACCTCGCGAAGAGCGTGCGCGCCGTCGACCGGGGTGAGACCGCGATCCCTCGGAGCATGGTGGGCTCCCTGATCTGGAGGCTCCTCAAGCGGAGGGACGACCAGGACGAGGCGCTCGGGCTCGTGTCCCGGCTCACGCCGCGGGAGCGTGAGGTCCTGGCCCTCCTCGCCGACGGCGCGAACAACGACGTGATCGCCCAGGAGTTGGTGATCAGCCCCCAGACAGCCCGCACCCACGTGCACAACGTGCTCCAGAAGCTGAACGTCCACTCGCGGCTCGAGGCGGTGGCCATGGTCCGGCGCACCGGCATCCTAGGGGACTCGCGGCTCGCCCCCTGAGACCTACGACGCTCCGCCCGACTCCACCATCGCGGGGCGCAACTTCCGCAGGACCGTCCCCGGCTCCTCTCCGGAACGAAGGATCGCGACCCGAAGGTCGCCCGCCCGGATCGTGAGCACGGGACTCTCCGCGGAGATCCGCCTCTCCCGCACCCGCCGCAGCAGCCACCTCATGGCCTCGCGGGCGGGCTCCTCCACGAAGGCCAGCCTGGACTCGTCGATCGCGACCCCGCCCCGGACCGACGGGTAGATGTCCTCCAGGACCTCACCGAGGAGCTGGTCGGGCGGCCGGTCGTAGACCGTCGCCAGCTGCGCGAAGCGGCCGAGGGAGATCGATCGCTCCCCTCGCTCGTAGCCCGCCACCGTCGAGGGCTTGAACCGCCCCCCCGATCGCTCGGCGACCTCGTGCAGCGTGAGCCCCACCGCCTCGCGAGCCCTCCTGAGGGCCGCCCCAGCCAGGCGGTCGAATCGAGCCGACTCCGGGTCCCTGTGAGCCAACGGTAATGACACATTCTGATGGCACCGCAGGGCCCTGGCCACGCCGTACCGCTGTAAATTCTCTACGCAGCTAGTGGGGAACGAGCGTACGGACGAGGCACGTCCACAGACACTCCGGCCGCCTGCGGAGATCTGCGTAGATTTTTCGCCGCAGATGCGTGGTCTCCTCAGGGGCATCGGTTCCTAGACTGCCGGGCATGCGCGGGCCTCGCTTCCCCGATTCGCTTCACGCGCGGCGGACTCGAGCACTCCTCCTTCTCACGGTGGTGGGAGGGCTTCTGTGGCAGGCATGGGCTCCTGCCTGGCCCGCGGAGCCGGGAAAAGGGCCGCCGGAATCCCCGCCGGGCCAGTCGAACCGGCCCGCACCCGAAGAGCCCCCGCCACCCGCGCCCGAGCCCGAGCCGTCGCCACAGCCGGAGCCCGCTCCCTCGCCTCAGCCGGAGCCGTCGCCACAGCCGGAACCCGAGCAGGGCGACTCCAAGGGCGGCGCCGGACGGACGCCGGCAGCCACGACCTCCTCGGGTGAGAGTGCGGCCGGGAAGGCCCGTAAGGGCGGGCCCGCGGGATGCGACGGTGCGCTGGCCCTCGAAGCCCGGCGGCCCGATCTCGGCCCGCCGGGCACCACGGATCGCCTCGCCAGGATCGTGGCGCCGCTCCAGGGCCGGGGCATCTCCCTCTCGCAGGCGTTCCGCCGCGTCGTGGGCCCCTTCCCCGTGGCGGGGGAGGCCACCTGGTCGAACGACTGGCACGCGGCGCGCTGCAACCCCGAGCCGCACCTCCACAAGGGTATAGACATCTTCGCTCCCGCCGGTACCCCGCTCGTGGCGACGAGGAATGGCGTCGTGACGCAGAAGGGCATCGGAGCGGTGAGCGGCCTGCACGTCGAGATCACGGGTCACAAAGGCATCCAGTACTTCTACGCGCACCTCAGTCGGTTCCCCCCGGGACTGACGCTCGGGCAGCGCGTCTCGAGGGGTGACGTCGTGGGGTTCGTGGGAACGACCGGGAACGCCAGGGGCACGTCCCCGCACGTGCACCTCGAGGTCCAGCCCGGCGGCGTGCCGGTGCCCCCGAAGCCCTTCGTGGATCGCTGGATCGCCCGCGCGGAGCTCGAGGCGACGAGATGGGTCCGGTCGGTCCTCAGCCGGCCCACGACGCCGGAGGAGGAGCCGGCGGCCAAGGCCTCAGGGCCGGCTCAGCCTCGGTGGTGATCCAGGACTCGCGGACCCCTCCCGGCTCGGACGCCTAGCCCTCACCCGAGCTCTGCGCGAAGGCCAGGTCCCCAACCTCAGCGGCGTCCTCCGGGACGACCATGACCAGTCTCTTGCGCCCCTCCTGGGCGTGCGTTGCGTCTGACAACAGTCCGGAGGGACGGGCTCCGTAGAAGCGGGCGAGGGCCACGAACCTCGATACCGTGATCGACCGCTCCCCTCGCTCATAGCCCGCCACGGTGGAGGGCTTGAAGCGTCCGTTGGTGAGCCGCTCGACGTCCTTCAGGGAGAGGCCGGTCCTCTCACGAGCCTGCCGCAGGGCGGACCCGACGATTCCATCCAGATGGTGCATACCGTGATGGTAGGGGGAGGATCGGCTCGCGGGGAGTCGCGATTCCGTCCCACACCATCGTGGGGAAGCCGGGGGATGCGGCCGACTCACTCCTTCAGCTCCACGACCTCCGCACCGGTGGCCCGCACGAGGTCTCGGGGCGAGATCGGGAAGACGGAGGCCGGCGTCCCGGCCGCCGCCCAGACCTCGTCGTAGCCGAGCAGGTCCCGATCCATCAGCACCCTGAGCGTCCTGGGATGACCGAACGGGGGCGTCCCCCCGATGGCGAAACCCGTCGCCTCTCGGGCCTCCGCGGCATCGGCCTTCCGGACCCGGGACGCGCCGACGATCGCCGCGACCTTGGCCGTGTCCGCCCGGTTGGCGCCCGAGGTGAGGGCGACCACCGGAGCGCCGTCCGCCATCAGCACCACGCTCTTCACGATCTGGCCGATCTCGCAGCCGATCGCCCGAGCCGCGTCGGCCGCCGTCCTCGTCCCCTC
>DASUTZ010000182.1:0-2579 GCA_036374295.1 Actinomycetota bacterium | reverse complement strand
CGCACCGGCGAGATCGAGCTGCTGGTGGACCGGGACGACCGAGCCGCGATCGGGATGGCCGTCGACCACCGGAGCAGGCTGTTCGTGGCCGGGGGCCCGACCGGCGACGCCTTCGTCTACGACGCGCGCACGGGAGCCGAGCTCGCCTTCTACGACCTCGCGGACGGCGAGACGTTCATCAACGACGTGGTCGTCACGCGCGAGGCGGCCTGGCTCACCGACTCGTTCAACCCGTTCCTGTACCGGATCCCCATCGGCCCCGGCGGCCGCCTGGCCTCCGACGCAGAGCAGGTGCCGCTGGGCGGCGACTACCAGGACCTCCCGGGCTTCAACCTCAATGGGATCGAGGCCACGCCGAACGGCCGGTGGCTGATCGCGGTCCACGCCGCGATCGGCGACCTCTACCGGATCGACCCCGCTACGGGCGAGGCCACCGTCATCGACCTCGGGGGCGATGCCGTTCCGAACGGCGATGGGATCCTGCTCGACGGAAAGCGCCTCTACGTCGTGCAGAACTTCTTCAACCAGATCGCGGTGGTCGACCTCGCGTCCGACCTCGCGAGCGGCGAGATCGTGGAAGTCATCATGGACCCGAGGTTCGACATCCCGACGACGATCGCGGAGCACGGCCACTCGCTGTACGCGGTCAACGCGCGCTTCTCGACGCCGCCGACCCCCGAGACCGAGTACGACGTGGTGAGGGTGGAGAAGGTCTGAGCGCGGCCGGCCTCACGAACAGGTTCGTCCGCGAGATCCGGCGTTTCCTCGACGCTGCCCTCCCGAGAGAGGATGATGGAGGTCATGGGAGGCACCGCGTCGAAGGCTGAGGCGGCCGGCGACCACCAGGTGACCCGGTCCGCGGGCCGCCCGACGGGGGCGGTCATGGGAGGCTTCACGCTGCGCTTCCGGGACCCCTACCTCGAGGCAGCCTACCGCGCCGCCCACTACCGGCAGAACATCGTCAACATAAGGGTGGCGCACGTCCTCGGGGCCCTCCTGATGGTGGCGTGGGGGTTCGCGATCCACGGGCACCTGCCGTTCTGGGATCGGCCCTTCGATCTCTTCATCAGGTACGGCGTGTTCATCCCGGTCATCATGATCGGGTTCGCGCTGACGTTCATGCGCTGGTACCCGCGCTTCTGGGAGTGGGAGCTGCTGGGGCTCCTCTTCATCATCATGCCGCTCTGGGTCTACTACGTCGCGAGGCTGCTGACGATGCCCCCCGACTTCGGGTACGTGGGCCTCATCCTCATGGCGATGTTCGTGTACACGCTCGTTCGGCCTCGGTTCCCGCTCGTGCTGGCGATCGCGGCCGTTCCGATCATCGTCTACGTCCCGTGGGCGGTCTCCGCGATCCAGGTGTCCGGGGTGAAGACGACGATCGCCGTCTTCTACCTCCTGTCCTTCGGGGGGCTGGGGATCGTCGCGTCCCATCGGAGCGAGCAGAACAGCCGCCTCCTGTTCCTCCGGGAGCGACAGCTCGATCGCGAGCGCGAGCGCTCCGACTCGCTGCTCCTGAACATCCTCCCGAAGGTCATCGTGGCCAGGCTGAAGCGGGAGCCGGAAGGGGGGAGGCTTGCCGAGGGGTTCGACGAGGTGAGCGTCCTCTTCGCCGACGCGGTGAGGTTCACCGAGCAGGCCGCGAAGACGTCGCCCGAGGATCTGGTGGAGGCGCTCGACGAGCTCTTCCGAAGGTTCGACGAGCTGTCCGACAAGTACGGCCTGGAGAAGATCAAGACGGTGGGGGACGCCTACATGGCGGTGGCGGGAGCCCCAGTCCCGAACCCGCACCACGCCGAGGCGGCGGCCGAGATGGCGCTCGGGATCCTCGAGGAGTCCTCGCGTGTCCGGTGGCCCTCGGGCGACCCGATCGTGATGCGCGTCGGCGTGGCTACCGGCCCGGCCGTGGCCGGCGTGATCGGCCAGCGGAAGTTCGCCTACGACCTCTGGGGCGACACGGTCAACCTGGCCAGCCGCCTCGAGGAGTACGGCGAGCCCGGCTGCATCCTGATCTCCGAGGAGCTGGCAGAGCGTCTGGGGGACCGCTACCGCTTGGGCCCGCCCAAGGTGATGGATCTCAAGGGGAAGGGCCCAACAGCGGTCCGGTTCCTGATGGGACGGCTGGGCGCGAAGGTCCCCTCGCCGGCTGACGCGTGACGCAGCCGGAGGCGCCGTCGGTCGTCGGGCTCCCCAGGGTCCTCCTTCGCCTGGAGGGGCTGATCGTGCTCGCGCTTGCGATCCTGCTGTACGCGAAGGTGGGGCGCTCCTGGTGGCTATTCGCTATCCTGCTGCTCGCCCCCGATCTCGGGATGCTGGGCTACGTCCGCGGCACCCGGGTGGGCGCCGTCGCGTACAACGCCTTCCACACCTACGTCGCGGCCGGGACCCTCGCCCTGGTGGGGGTGATCGCCGAGCACGAGCTGACGATCGCCCTGGCTCTGATCTGGTTCGCGCACATCGGGTTCGACCGCGCGCTCGGGTACGGGCTGAAGTACCCGGAGGGGTTCGGAAGCACGCACCTGGGCCGCATCGGCCGCCGCGGATAGGATGGGTGCCGTGCTCGAACGACGTCTCTCGCG
>DASUTZ010000181.1:0-9996 GCA_036374295.1 Actinomycetota bacterium | reverse complement strand
GCCTGGCCCACCTTCTGGAAGGCTTCCGTCAGGGCCTCGGTCTTCGCCTTGATTTCGTCGAGGTCGTCGCCCTCGAGCGCCTTGCGGACGTCGGCCACCGCCGTCTCCACGGCCTGACGGTCGTCGTCGGGGACCTTGTCGCCGAGCTCCTTGACCGTCTTCTCGGCCTGGTAGGCAAGGTTGTCGGCCTGGTTCCGCGCCTCGGCGGCTTCGCGCCGACGGTGGTCCTCCTCCGCATACTGTTCCGCGTCCTTCATCATCCGGTCGAGCTCGTCCCTGTCCAGGGCGGTCCCCCCGGTGATCGTCATCGCCTGCTCCTTGCCCGTCGCCGTGTCCTTCGCCGAGACGTTGACGATGCCGTTCGCGTCGATGTCGAAGGTCACCTCGATCTGGGGCATGCCGCGCGGCGCCGGCGGGATGCCGGTCAGGTGGAAGCGGCCCAGCGAGCGGTTGGCCCGCGAGTCCACCATCTCGCCCTCGCCCTGGAGGACGTGCACCTCGACCTGCGTCTGGTTGTCGTCGGCGGTCGTGAAGATCTCGGACTTCTTGGTTGGGATCGTCGTGTTCCGCTCGATCAGCTTGGTGAAGATCCCGCCCTTGGTTTCGATCCCCAGCGAGAGTGGCGTCACGTCGAGGAGGAGGACGTCCTTCACCTCGCCCTTGAGCACGCCGGCCTGGATCCCCGCGCCGACGGCCACCACCTCGTCCGGGTTCACGCCCTTGTGGGGCTCCTTGCCTCCGGTGAGGTCCCTGACGAGCTCCTGGATCATGGGCATCCGCGTCGAGCCGCCGACAAGGATGATGTGGTCGATCTCGGAGACGTCCTTGCCCCAGTCCTTCACGGCCTGCTCGAAGGGCTCGCGGGCCGCCTGCACGAGATCCTCGGTCATCCGCTCGAACTCGGCCCGCGTGAGCCGCAGATCGAGGTGGAGCGGGCCCTCGTTCGTGGCGGTGACGAAGGGCAGATTGATCTGGGCCTCGGTCACCTGGGAGAGCTCGATCTTCGCCTTCTCCGCGGCCTCCTTCAGCCGTTGGAGCGCCATCCGATCCTTGGAGAGGTCGACGCCATGGGCGTTCTTGAACTCCGTGACCATCCAGTCGATGATCCGCTGGTCCCAATCGTCCCCCCCGAGCTGGGTGTTGCCGCTCGTGGACTTCACCTCGAAGACGCCCTCCCCGATCTCGAGCAGCGAGACGTCGAAGGTCCCGCCGCCCAGGTCGAAGACGAGGATCGTCTGGTCGTGCTGCTCCTTGTCCAGGCCGTAGGCGAGAGACGCGGCCGTGGGCTCGTTGATGATGCGCAGGACCTCGAGGCCCGCGATCTGGCCAGCCTCCTTGGTGGCCTGCCGCTGCGCGTCGTCGAAATACGCGGGGACGGTGATCACGGCCTGCACGACCGTGTCGCCGAGGTAGGACTCGGCGTCCCGCTTCAGCTTGGTGAGGATCTGGGCCGAGATCTCCTGGGGCGTCCACCTCTTGTCGTCGATCTCGACGCTCCAGTCCTTGGAACCCATGTGGCGCTTCACCGACCGGACGGTGCGGTCGGGGTTCGTGATCGCCTGTCGCTTGGCGACCTCGCCCACGAGGATCTCCCCGGACTTGGAGAAGCCCACCACGGACGGGGTCGTGCGGGCTCCCTCCGCGTTGGGGATCACCGTCGGCTCTCCGCCCTCCAGCACGGAGACGACCGAGTTCGTCGTCCCCAGATCGATGCCTACAGCTCTGGCCATGTCACGCCTCCTGAAGACTCAGCGGATGCGCCAAACATGGTAGAGACTTGAGCGCGATATTGTCAATGTTGCTCAAGCAGAGCGGCTCAAAGGCAAGAAGAGCCCCGGAGGGCTCTCTTGGGAGCGGTGGGCGCGGCGGCGACCGAAGCTCTGACAGGGCCCGCCCACCCAGCCAGGCGGTCGCCGCCGCGCCCAACCTCTCTATCGGGAGGCTGGGGAGCCCCCTTTACCCCTAGCCGCCCTTGGCGTGGCCCGGGGGCCCTCCGCCCCCGGGAGGTCCCGCGTGCGGGGGCGGGCCTCCGCCCCCTGGGCCCCCGCCCTGACCCTTCGCCGCCTTCCGCTCTGCCTTGCGGGCCTCACGCTCGGCCTTTCGCTCGGCCTTGGCCTCGTCGCGGGCGGCCTTGCGGGCTCGGTTCTCGGAGAGGCGCTCCAGGGCGTTGAGCAGCCCCGGCGCCTGAAGGTTCTTCTTGCAGTTCTCGAGGACGCGGGAGAGCGCGTTGTCGAGGCCGGCCAGCTTCCCGCCCTCCGGCAGGGGGCTCTCCTCGATCCCCGCGGCCGCGTCGCAGGCGGCGTCCCGCTCGGCCTGCGCCACCTCGGCCTCCTGTTCGCCCTCGTCGTCGCCCTCGGGCTCGTCGCCCTCGGGCTCCTCCTCGGGCTCACACTCCTCGGGCTCCCCCTCCTCGGGCTCCCCCTCCTCGCCTTCGCCCTCCTCGGGAGCACAAAGGTCCGGGTCCTCGACGACCTCCTCCATCCCCTCGTCCACGGGGTCCGAGGTGAAGAGCCCGCCTTGGGCGCCGGCCACACCCGCTGCCACAAGGACGGCCACGGTGACGAACAATCCCAGGACACTTCGAAGCCTGCTCACGACCTACCCCCCAGCTACGACGGATGCACCACCGATCCGGTCTCTCTCGTATCGGTTCTCGAGCGGGAGCCCTTGAGGGTGAGTGTTGCGAACGCGCCGGACCGGCCCCTAGACTCTGGCCCGTGCTCGGACCCATCATCCTTCTGGCGCTCCTCGTCGTCGCGGGCGGGATCTTCATGCAGCGCGCCTACTTCCTCTTCCGTCTGGTGACCCTGGGACGCCCCGTCAAGCGGACCGAGGACCTTCCCCGCCGTGTGGAGAAGGAAGCCGTCGTCGTCTTCGGCCAGCGGAAGCTGCTGCAGAGGATCGGGCCGGGGCTGATGCACGCCTTCATCTTCTGGGGCTTCCTGATCCTGCTGACCACGATCATCGAGGCGGGGGGCGAGGTCTTCGACGAGAGCTTCGCGATCCCCTGGATCGGGCGCACGGCGTGGCTGGGCTTCGTCCAGGACCTTTTCGCGGGGCTGGTGCTCGTGGGCATCGGGATGGCGCTGTACTTCCGCAAGGTCCGACGGGACCGGCGGTTCGTCGGCAGCCACCTCGAGGAGGCCGACTTCATACTCGTGATGATCTTCGGCGTGATCCTGACCCTGCTCTTCCTCAACGCCACGAAGATCGCGATGGGAGCCAACGAGTCTCCGGCGGCCTGGACCCCGATCTCGAACGTCATCGCGCCGCTCTTCGAGACGATGACGAGGGACTCGCAGAACCTCTTCCGGCAGATCTTCCTCTGGTCCCACATCGCGGTGATCCTGGGGTTCCTCGTCTACATCCCCTTCAGCAAGCACCTCCACATCCTCACGAGCCCCCTCAACGTCTTCTTCTCCAAGACGAAGCCGATGGGCAAGCTCGAGACGATCGACATCGATCTCGAGAACCTCGAGGAGTCGCGGCTCGGGGCCGCAACCGTCGAGGACCTCACCTGGAAGCAGATGCTCGACACCTACACGTGCACAGAGTGCGGCCGCTGCCAGAACGTCTGCCCGGCCTGGAACACCGGGAAGCCGCTCAACCCCAAACTGCTGATCATGAACCTCCGAGACCACCTCTTCGATCACGGTGGCGACATCCTCCGGGCCAAGAAACGAGGCGAGGAGTACGAGCAGGTCCCGCTCGTTCCCGACGTCGTCGAGGAGGAGGTCATCTGGGATTGCACGACGTGCGGGGCATGCATGCAGGAGTGCCCGGTCAACATCGAGCACGTCGATCACATCGTGGACATGCGCCGGAACCTCGTCATGGCGGAGTCGAGCTTCCCCACCGAGGCCGGCCTCCTGCTGCGCAACCTCGAGAGCTCGAAGAACCCCTGGGGCCAGTCGCAGAGCTCGAGGGCGGACTGGGCGGAAGACCTCGGCGTGCGGGTGGTGGAGGACGGCGACGCCCCCGAGTACCTCTACTGGGTCGGCTGTGCCTCGTCGTTCGACGACCGCTCCCGGAAGATCGCACGGGCCTTCACGAGGCTGCTGCAGAAGGCTGGCGTGCGCTTCGGGATCCTGGGGCCTCGCGAGCTGTGCAACGGCGACCCCGCGCGTCGGATGGGGAACGAGTTCCTCTTCCAGGAGCTGGCCCGCGAGAACGTCGAGACGCTGAACGGCATCGGGACGAAAAAGATCGTCGCCGCGTGTCCCCACTGCTTCAACACGCTCCGGAACGAGTACCCGGACTTCGGTGGCGACTTCGAGGTTCTCCACCACACAGAGCTGCTGGCCCAGCTCGTGGATCAGGGCCGGCTGACTCCCACCGAAGAGGTCCGCGCGCTCCTCACGTATCACGACCCGTGCTACCTCGGTCGGCACAACGGCGTCTACGACGAGCCTCGCTCGGCGCTGGAGTCCGTGCCGGGGCTCCGGACGGTGGAGATGGAGCGCCACGGGAAGCGCGGCTTCTGCTGTGGCGCCGGCGGTGCTCGGATGTGGATGGAGGAGCCGATCGGCAAGCGGGTCAACATGGAGCGCACCGACGAGGCGGCGGCGACCGGAGCCGACATCCTCGGCGTGGCGTGCCCCTACTGCATGGTGATGCTGGACGACGGGGCGAAGGCGAAGGGCGCCGACATGCAGGTGCTGGACGTGGCCCAGGTCCTGGAGAACTCGGTCTTCGGGGAGCGGGAGCCTGTGGAGACGGCGGCCGAGAGGAGCGAATCCTCGGCGTAGAGCGGCGCGTCGGCAGTCGCTATACTCGGGCCCTCAAGCGGATGTAGTTCAATGGTAGAACGCGAGCTTCCCAAGCTCGAGATGGGGGTTCGATTCCCCTCATCCGCTCTCTCCCTCTAGCGTCGCGCATTGGCCCGGGCGTTGCCCTTCCCCTTGCCGTTCCCGGGTCCCTTGCCCTCCGGAGGCCCGCCGCCGTTGCCTCCGCCGTTGCCTCCGCCGTTGCCTCCGCCGTTGCCCCCGCCGTTGCCCCCGCCGTTGCCCCCGCCGTTGCCTCCGCCGTTGCCCCCGCCGGAGTCCTTACCCTTCCCGTTCCCGGGTCCCTTGCCCTTCCCGTGGGGAGGGCTGTCCTTGCACCTCCCCTCCCCGGGGCCCTTTCCGTGGGGAGGACCTCCGTTCTCGTCCTCGGATCCCTTCCCCTCGCCGGGACCCTTGCCGTGAGGTGGACCATCCGGGCAGCTACCCCGGCCGTCGCCATCGTCGTCATCGTCGTCTGGCTCCTCGGGCTCCTGCGGTCGCCCCGGGCCGTCGTCGTCGGGGTTCTCGACACCGTCATCGTCGTCGTCCCCGGGATCCTCACCCGGCTCCTCGCCGTCGCCGGGCTCCTCGCCGTCGCCAGGCTCCTCGCCGTCTCCAGGCTCCTCGCCGGGACCCTCGTTCGGGGGGCCGGGGGGAACCGTGCCCTCGGGGCCTCCCCCCAGCGGCGTGCCGATCCCTCCCAGGAGGGGAGCCGCCGCGGATGAGGGGAATCCCGTCTGAGGGCTGGGGAGGGGAACGAAGGCGATGACGGCTCCTCCGTCGGGCGTGGGAACCCTGATCGCCTGGACTTCTCGCTCGTTTGGAAGCGTGAGAGGGTGGCCGGGCTCGGGCAGGCGAGAAGAAGCCGTCATCATGAGGGCTACCAGGGTGCCCAAGAATGACAGCGCCAAGATGGCGCCGGTCACTCCTGCCCGGCGCGCCGCCCCGCTGCCCTCCACACGCGCGGATCGAGGTCGCAACCTAGTCTCCCTATCGGACGTCCAACCGAGGAACTGAACCCGGCTGCGCGCAGTCTACCCTCTCGTTCGCCTCCGCCATCCCTATTGGTGAAGATTCCTCTGAGACGGGCATCGACCCGCGCGCGAGAGAAGGTCGGCTAGCCCGACCGCGTGGGCTTCCGGGGGGTCGCCACTTCCCGCCATATCAGGCGCCTTGCTCGAGGAACCGTGAGGCGCTGGGGCAGATGTCCGCGAGGGGGCAGATGTCGCACCTCGGCACGCCGGCCTTGCAGATCGCCCTCCCGTGGCGGATCAGCCCGACGTGCAGGGGGATGCGCATCGCCGGGGCCACGAGACTCTTCAACGCCTGGTGCGCTCGACCGGGGGTTGAGCCAACGGGAAGGAGGCCGAGCCGCCCGGCCACCCGATACACGTGGGTATCGACCGGAAGCGCCGGGCGTCCGAGGGAGAAGGCGAGGACGCACGCGGCCGTCTTCGGGCCCACACCTGGGAGGCTCACGAGGTACTCCTCGACCTCCTCGTCACCGACCCTTCGCATCCAAGTGAGGTCGAGCCTTCCCTCGCGAGCCCGGATCTCACGGAGAACCTGCTGGATCCTCGGGGCCTTCGTGTTGGCCAGGCCGCCGGGGCGGATCGCGTCGCGCAGCTCCCCGATCGGGGCGTCGGCCACCTCCTCCCACGTCGGGAACTGACGACGCATCGCCTCGAAGGCTCGGTCCCGGTTCACGTCGGAGGTGTTCTGGGACAGGATCGTGAGCACGAGCTCCTCGAGCGGATCGCGCTTGCGAGGAGGGTCGAGCGGGCCGTGCGCCCTCCGCAGGCGGCGATGGATCTCGCGGACGCGGCCGACGTCGGTCATGGCCTCGGCCCCGGTGCTCACGCTGCAACCCTACCGCCCTAGCCGCGAGCGAAGTTCCGGAACTGCGTGAGGTGGGAGAGGAACGTCAACGAGATCTTGTCGGTGGGGCCGTTCCGGTGCTTAGCCACGATCACCTCGGCCAGTCCCTTCACGTTCGGGTCGTCGCTCCAGAGCTCCTCCCTGTGGATGAACATCACGACGTCGGCGTCTTGCTCCAGCGAGCCGGACTCGCGGAGGTCGGCGAGCATCGGGCGCTTGTCGGTGCGGCTCTCCGGGTTGCGGTTGAGTTGGGAGACGGCGATCACGGGGATCTCCAGCTCCTTGGCCAGGAGCTTCAGCGAGCGCGAGATCTCGGCGATCTCCTGCTGGCGGCTCTCCACCCGCTGGTGGCTCGACATGAGCTGGAGGTAGTCGACGATGAGGAGGCCGAGGCCCTGCGCCGACTTGAGGCGGCGGGCCTTGGCCCTGATGTCGACGATCGTCATGGCGCCGGAGTCCACGATGTAGAACGGCGCCTTGTCGAGAACCTCCGCGGCCTCGATGATCCTGGGCCACTCGTCGGCGGCCACGCGCATCGAGCGCACGCGGTCCTGACCCACGCGGGCCTCGGCGCAGAGGAGCCGCATCGCGATCTCGATCCGGGACATCTCGAGGGAGAACATGGCGACCGGCGTGGCCGCGTCCACCGAAACGTTGCGGGCGATGTTCGTGACGAGGGAGGATTTCCCGACTCCCGGTCTGGCGGCGATGATGATCAGGTTGCCCGGCTGCAGCCCCTGGAGCAGCGAGTCGAGGTCGGTGAACCCGGTGGGGAGCCCGGCGAGGCCGCCCTCCCGGTCGTGCATCCGCTCCAGCGTCTCCAGGGACTCGCCCACGAGGGTGCTGAGCGGGACGATCTCCTCCTTCTCGCGATGCCGAGCGACGGCGTAGATGAGGCTCTCGGCCTGATCCGCGAGCTTCACGGGATCCTCGGGGACGTCGTAGGCGAGCTGGGTGATCCTTGCGCTGGCCTCGATCAGGCGCCTGAGCATCGCCAGCTCGGTCACGATCCGGGCGTAGTGAGCGGCGCTGGCGGGGGTCGGCACCGACTCGACCAGGTGATGGATGTAGAGGGCGCCCCCCGCCGCGTCCAGCTTGCTCCGGCGCTTCAACTCCTCGACGGTGGTGATCGCGTCCACGGGCTCCCCACGAGCGAAGAGCGCGATGAGGGTCTCGTAGATCACCCGGTGCGCCGAGCGGTAGAAGTCGTCGGGCTGGAGGACCTCACTGACCTGGGCGATGGCGTCCTCCAGGAGCATCATCGAGCCGAGGACCGACTCCTCGGCCTCGATGTTGTGCGGCGGGACCCGCCCGCCCGGACGTGGGACCTCCTCAGCGACCCGTGCCATCTCCCCCTCCCTCGCCGGCTGACCCTAGCGGAGCGCCGCTGAAGGTATCCATGTGATAAAGGGCCGGACGCGGTGGACCCGTTGTGGAGAACCTGTGGAACGCCCGCGCCCCCCGTGCGTGACCTGCGTCCCGGATTTCCACATGCCCGAACACGTGTTCCATGAAAAACCCGGGGTCTGACACGAACGTCGACCCCGGGTTCGAGATGTCCTACTGGGCGACGACCTGCACCGTGATCGTGGCGTTGACCTCCGGGTGGAGGTGGACCAGGACCTCGTGCGTTCCGGTGGAGCGGATCGGCTCGTCCATCCGGATCTCGTGGCGGTCCACCTCCTCGCCGATCGACCGCTGGACGGCCTCGGCGATCTGCTGGGCGGTCACGCTGCCGAAGAGCCGCCCGTCCTCGCCGGCCTGCGCCTGCACCTGGACCGGCGTCTTCTCCAGGCGCTTGGCGAAAGCGGCGGCGTGCTCCAGGGCCTTGGTCTCGCGCGTCTCGTGCTCCCTGCGGACCCGCCCGGCGTGCTGCAGAGCCCCCTTCGTGGCCTGGGTCGCGAAGCCGCGAGGGATCAGGTAGTTCCGCGCGTAGCCGTCCTTCACCTCGACGATGTCGCCGGGCTGCCCGAGCTTCTCGACCTCCTTCTGGAGGATGATCTTCATCGGCTGGAGAACGGCATCAGCGCCATCTCGCGGGCGTTCTTCACGGCCACGGCCACGTCGCGCTGATGCTGAGCGCAGTTGCCCGTCACCCGGCGAGCCCGGATCTTCCCCCGGTCGGAGACGAACCTCCGCAGGAGGGCCGTGTCCTTGTAGTCGATCGGGGTCTTCTCCTTGCAGAAGTAGCAGTACTTCTTGCGCTGCTGCTTGCGGTCGTCCCGATCCTCCCGTCCCCGCCTCTTCTGCTGTCTCTGCTGCTGCTTCCGTGCCAGCTTCGTTCCCTCCTTCTCAGCCCTCGATCGGCGTCTCCCCGGCCGGTCCCCCGGCCCCGACGCTCACGTTCTCGTTCCAGTCGCCGCCGCTTCCGCCGCCGCGGCTCTGCTTCTCGACCTTCGCCGTGGCCCACTTCAGGCTGGGCGCGACCTCGTCGGCCTCGATCTCGATGACGGTGCGCTTATCGCCCTCGGCGGTCTCCCAGGAGCGCTGCTTCAGCCGACCCACGACGACCACCCGCGAGCCCCTCGTCAGCGACTCGGCGGCGTTCTCGGCCATCGAGCGCCAGACGTTCACGGTGAAGAACGACGTGTCGGCGTCCTTCCACTCGTTCGTCTGCGGGTCCCGGTAGCGTCGGCTCACCGCCACGCGGAAGTTGGCCACGGCCGCGCCGTTGGGCGTGTACCGCAGCTCCGGGTCGTCGGTCAGGTTGCCGACGATCGTGATCTGGTTCTCCGTGGCCATCCGGCATCACCACCTCGCCTCGCTCGCCCTCCCGGCCGATGGCCTCCGCCGGGAGGAGGGGAAGACCTCGTCTACGCAGCCTCCCGCTTCACGACCTTGTGACGGACGACCTCGTCGGCCAGCAGCAGCACCCGCTCGAGCTCGCCAAGCAGGTCGGTGTCGGCCGTGAACACGATGACGAGGTAGAACCCGTCGGTCTTGTGGTCGATCTCGTAGGCGAACTTGCGCTTCCCCCACCGGTCAATCTTCGTGACCTCGCCGCCACCGCCGGTGACGATCTGGGTGACGCGCTCGACGACCGCCTCGAGCTTGTCCTCGGCGGTCTCGTCGACGATGACCATGACCTCGTACTCTCGCAAAGCCACCTCCTCTGGACTCACGCGGCCCCCCGGGGGAGCAGGAGTGGTCTCACGCAGTCTAGCACCGGCGACGGCGATGTCACCCGCCACCATAGCGCGGGGGTCTGTCACGATCGCCGGGGCTTCCCGGCGCTCCCGCCGCATGATAGGAAGGCGACCGTGACCTGCAACCCTCGGCACCGCACGGTCCCCGCCCCCCGACGCGACCTGCCCCCCGACGAGGCGCTCGCCGCGGCGCGGAGCTTCCTCGAGAC
>DASUTZ010000180.1:0-15209 GCA_036374295.1 Actinomycetota bacterium | reverse complement strand
GAGCGCCGTCACCAAGCCCAGCGCGTACCTCGAGAACGTGTACCAGGACGAGCAGGGCAAGGTGAACTTCTTCGAGACCTCCTACACGCAGAACGGACGAGCGGTGTTCGGGCTCGAGGACCTCGGCGACTACGCCGACCCCCGCGACCTCGATACCGTCGACTTCATGCTGATCCTCAACCGGAACGAGAACATCATCCCGGCCGTGGCCCGGCTCACCCGCACGCAGGCTGCCGCCTACTTCATGCTCGGGGAGACGACCGGGACCTCAGCCGGCGGGAAGGCCGAGGAGGGGAAGTTCCTCCGCGTGCCGGGGACGAACCCCTTCTTCCCCCTGCGGCAGGACCAGCACGGGAACCGGATCCTCGAGCTGCTCGACTCGCACCCCGACATGGAGGTCTACCTGATGAACACGGGGCGGATCGGGGGCAAGGACGAGCACGAGGGCTCCAAGAAGGTCAAGATCCCCCATTCCTCCGCGGTGGTGAAGGGCATCGCCGAGGGAACGATCTCGTGGGCCGAGGACCCGGACTTCGGCTACGAGGTGGCCGAGAGCGTCCCCGGGTTCGACGACGAGGAGCTGCTCCAGCCTCGCAGGCTGTACGAGCGGCAGGGACGCCTCGACGAGTACGACGCGATGGTGGACCGCCTCAAGACCGAGCGCGTCGAGTTCCTGAAGCGGTTCGAGGGGCTGGACGAGGAGATCATCAAGGCCGTCGGCTGAGGCGGTGGGGGCGCCCCCGCCCGAGACGCCCCGCACCCACCTCTCTCCTCTGCCCGCGTCGATCAGCATCCTGCACACGAGCCTGTGGGTGCCTGAAGGTCGAGCGCCTGCTCAGCGGCCGCGGCTGAGCCCGACCGCGGCCAGCAGACGCAGGGCCGCCATCGAGATCGGGATCAAACCGAACCACCGGAACGCGTAGGGATCGTCCACGAGGGCGAAGCCCACGAAGAGCCCGGCCAGCGCGAGCCAGAAGCCGGCGCGAGCCGCGTCGTGGACGGCGATCAGGAGGCGGTCGGTCCCCGAGAGCCGGCCCTCGAGCTCCGTGCCGTCGAACCCCGCTCTCAAGCCGATCAGGAAGAAGACGCCGGCCAGAACCCAGGCCAGGACGTCCAGCGTCGCGTTCACGCCCGGGCCTCGTCGAGGAGCCGCACGACCTCCTCGTCGGACGTCTGCTCGAAATCCCGGTACCACTGCCCCACCGCGTAGAAGCGCTCGGGGGCCGCAAGGACCACGACCCGGTCTGCCTCCCGGGACAGCCGCCGGATCGACTCGGGAGCCCCGACGGGCACCGCCAGCACCACGGCCTCGGCGCCCTGGGCCCGGGCCCAGCGGAGCGCTGCCGCGGCCGTCCCCCCGGTGGCCACGCCGTCGTCCACGACGATCGCCGTCTTCCCGGCCACGGAGGCGGGAGGACGGCCGCGGCGGTAGGCCTCGGCCCGCCTTCGGATCTCGGCCTCCTGGCGCTCGATCTCCCGATCCAGGTACTCCTGCGGCACGCCCAGCCTGGCGACGATGCGCTCGTCGAGCACACGCACGCCGGGGGCGATCGCACCCAGCCCGAGCTCGGGGTTCCCCGGCGCCCCGATCTTCCGAGGGATCACCACGTCCAGCGACCACCCCCGGGCCCGCGCGACCTCGGCCGCCACCGGCACGCCTCCCCGCGGGATTCCCAGCACCACGACGTCGTCCTCCAGCCCCTCCAGGGCCTCCGCCAGGAGGCGCCCGGCCTCGGTCCGGTCGGCGAACCCGCCAGAGGGAAGCCCGAAGCCCTCGTCCATGCGGGCATTATCCCCCGGGGCTCCGTGGTGACCCGCCGGGCCGAGGGCGTAGAATGTGGCACTTCGACGGACAGGAGGTGCCACGTGGTCAACGCCTACATCCTGATCCAGACCGAGGTCGGGAAGGCCGCCCAGGTCGCCAAGGAGGTCGCCGCGATCGACGGCGTCACCTCGGCCGAGGACGTCACCGGCCCCTACGACGTGATCGTGCGCGCCGAGGCCGGGAACGTCGACGATCTCGGAAAGCTCGTCGTGGCGCGGATCCAGTCCGTGGATGGCATCACCCGGACGCTGACCTGCCCGGTCGTCCACCTCTGAGCCGCTCCCACCTCCTCCCCGGGGAGGGTGCGATAATCACACCCGTGTGATTCGTGTCGTACCCGCGTGGCATGATGGGACGCGGAGGTGAGAGCGAATGCGAGCGTGTGACGGCTGCCGGAGCGAGATGCGCGTCGTGGACTCCTACGTGGCCCTGGAAGGGGCGGAGGAGGTCGAGGTCATCCGCTGGCGGTGCCAGACGTGCGGGGAAGAGGGCGAGTCGACCGACCGGCTCCTCGAGGTGGCCTGACTAGGCTTCCCCGCGGATCCGCTCCCCCAGCTCCCTCACGACGTCCGGGATGAGGTCCACGTCCTCCTCGGACGTCCGCCAGTTCACGATCGCGGGGCGGAAGGCCGCCTTCCCCTCGTAGGTGGTCGTCCCCACGTAGAGCCGGCCGTCCATCATCGCCTCCCGGCCGATCCGCTCGTTCAGCTCGTCCAGGAGCTCCTTGGGGACGCCCGTTGGGCGGTACCGGAAGCAGACGATGTTGAGCTGCGCCTCCGCCAGCAGCTCGAGATCGGGAGCCTCCTCGACCTTCCTCGCCAGCCGCTGGGCCAAGTCCAGATGACGCTCGACGATCCTGCGGTAGCCCTCGCGCCCGTAGGCCCTGAGGGTGGCCCAGACGGTGAAGCCTCGAGCTCGGCGCGACGACTCCGGCCCGAGGTTGAAGTACACGGTGCGCTCCTCGTCCGGCGGGGGGAGGTACGCGGCGGCCACGGAGAAGACCCGACCCAGCCGGGAGGGCTCCCGCAGGAAGGCAAAGCCGCAGTCGTGAGGGACGTTCAGCCACTTGTGCCCGTCGGAGATCACCGAGTGGGCCCGCTCGATCCCGCTCACGAGGTGCGCAGACCGCGGCGAGACCGCGGCGAAGAGCCCGAACGCGCCGTCCACGTGCAGCCAGGACCCGTGCTCCTCGCAGAGGTCGGCCATCGCGGCGATCGGATCGAAGTCGCCCGCGTTGACCTCGCCCGCGTTCCCGATCACGATCGCCGGCTGGCCTCCGAGGGCGACAAGCTCCCGCTCCAGCGCACCGAGGTCGAGGCGCCCCGCCTCGTCGCGGGCCAGGCGCTTCACCCGCTCCCGGCCGATCCCCATCATCGCCAGCGCCTTCGTGGCGCTGGGATGCACGTACCCGCTGGAGAACACGGGGACGGGCGGGAGATCGCCCAGCCCCTCTACGTCAACGTCGACCCCGTGCCGCTCGGCCCACCAGCTCCTGGCGCACGCCAGGCCGACGAAGTTCGCCATCGTCGCGCCCGTCGTGAGCACCCCGCCCCAGCTCTGCGGCAGCCCGAAGAGGTCGCGGAGCCACCCCACCGCCACCCGCTCCAGGCGGGCGGAGAGCGGTGAGGAGTCCCAGGCCCCGGCGTTCTGGTCGTAGGCGGAGGTCAGCCAGTCGGCCCCCATCGCCGCTGGGGTCGTCCCGCCGATCACCCAGTGGAAGAAGCGGGGACCGGACGACCGGATCAGGGCGTCGCTCCCCTCGAGGAGCTCGCGGATCGCGGCCGGCCCGCCCACGCCCTCCTCCGGGAGGGGGCCGTCGAAGGCCAGCGCGGCCTCGTCCGCTCGCTGGGTCCGCACCGGCTCGTCGGGAAGCGCGTCGAGGTAGCGCTGGGCCTCCTCCCGGGCCAGGTCGAGGATCTCCTTCTGCTCTCGCGGATCGGGGTCAGACATCGGCACCTCCGTGGCGCTCCAGGCCCAGGTGGATCAAGCGGTCGATGAGATCCGGGTAGGGGAGGCCCGAGGCCTCCCACATCTTCGGGTACATCGACACCTCGGTGAACCCTGGGATCGTGTTCACCTCGTTCAGGTGCAGACCGCGAGGCCCCAGGAGAAAGTCCACGCGGGCCATCCCCGCGGCGTCCACGGCCTGGAACGCGGCGACCGCCATCCGCTGGACCTCCTCCACCGTCTCGGGCGAGAGGTCGGCCGGCACGATCAGGCGCGTGCGGTCGTCCAGGTACTTGGAACGGTAGTCGTAGAACTCCCCGGCGGGCACGATCTCCCCGGGGACGGAGGCCACCGGCTCGTCGTTCCCAAGGATCGCGCACTCGACCTCCCGGGCGTCCTCGACCGCCGCCTCCACGACGGCGCGGCGCCCATGCGCGAACGCCTCCTCGAGCGCGGCGGGGAGATCCGCCAGGGACTTCACCTTCGACACCCCCACCGACGACCCCAGCGCGGCCGGCTTGACGAACAGCGGGACGCCGAGCGCCTCGGCCCGGGCCTCCACGGCCTCGGCGTCCTCGCCCCACTCCACCCGCGAGGTCACGAGCCACGGCGTCAGGGGGAGGCCGGCGGCGCGGAACAGCACCCTGGCCACCGACTTGTCCATCGCCACCGCCGAGGCCAGCACGCCCGCCCCCACGTAGGGGATCCCGGCGAACTCCAGGAGCCCCTGGATCGTGCCGTCCTCCCCGTAGGGGCCGTGGAGGACGGGGAAGACGACGTCCACCGGGATCCGATCGCCCCCGGAGCGGACGAGGGCGGGCTGGCCCGCGCCGGCGAGCGTCACGGGCTCCCACATCCCCGGCTCGATCGCCGGCAGCCGATCGGCCTTCGGATCCCTGGCCGGGGGGCCGTCCACGAGCATCCAGCGGCCGTCCTTGTCGATGCCGATGGGCACGACCTCGTAGCGCTGGCGGTCGATCGCGCCGATCACGGAGGCAGCCGAGACGCACGAGACCTCGTGCTCCGCGGACCGCCCGCCGAAGACGACGGCGACGCGGATCACGCCTTCTCCAGCGCTTGGCGGAAGTCCTCCAGGATGTCCTCGGCGTCCTCGATCCCCGTGGACACGCGGACGAAGCCGTCGGTGATGCCCAGGGCCTCGCGCTGCTCCTTCGTCATCTGGGTGTGGGTGACGGTCGGCGGGTGGACGACGAGCGTCTTCGTGCTCCCCAGGCTGGGCCCGACGAGCGCGACCTCCAGCGACTGCTGGAACCTCCGGCCCGACTCGAGGCCCCCGGCCAGCTCGAACGAGATCATCCCGCCCGGCGCCCGAAGGATCCGCTCGGCGACCTCACGGTCGGGGTGCGACGGCAGGCCCGGGTACCAGACGCGCGCCACGGCGGGGTGCCCCTCCAGGAGGCCGGCCAGCGCCCGGGCGTTCTCCACGTGACGATCCATCCGGAGGGCGAGCGTCTCGATGCCGCGCATCGTGAGCCACGACTCCCAGGCGTTCGCGGTGCCTCCGAGGTCGACCGACATCTCGCGGACCTCGTGCAGCAGCTCGTCGTCGCCCACCGCGATCCCTCCCGTGAGGTCGGAGTGGCCCCCCAGGTACTTCGTGGTCGAGTGCACGACGACCGCGGCCCCGAGCTCCAGCGGACGGCAGAGGTAGGGGCTGGCGAACGTGTTGTCCACGACGAGCGGCACCCCGCGCTCCCGGCACCCCGAGCCGAGGGCCTCGAGGTCGGGCACCTGCAGCGTCGGGTTCCCGATCGTCTCGGTGTACACGAGCTTGGTCTCGGGCCGCACGGGGGCAAGCATCTCGTCGACCCGGTGGCTCTCCGCGAACGTCACCTCGACCCCCCACCGGGGGAGCAGCTTGGAAAGGGTGGAGAAGCTCCCGCCGTACAGCGAGGGGCTCGCCACGACGTGGTCGGAACTACCGGCAAGGGCGGCGAAGGTCGTGACGATGGCCGCCATGCCGGACGAGAACGAGACGGCCCGCTCGCCGCCCTCCAGCTCGGCCATCAGGCGCTCGAGGAGGTCGCGGGTGGGGTTGTGCCACCGCGTGTAGACGTAGCCGACGTCCTTCCCACGGCGGATCAGGTCGGCCAGGACCTCGGGATCCTCGAAGGCATAGGTGGCGGCGGGGTGGATCGCCGGGGCGACGGGGGCGGCGTCCCCCAGGTCCTCGCGCCGCCCGCCCAGCGCTCGCGTGGTGAAGCCTCGCATCCCGGGAAGCCTACCCGAGGCCAGAGGCTCCCGGGTCGATGCCGTGGAGCTCGGGGCGCGCCGCCCGCGTCATCAGCGAGGCGGCCATGTCCGCGGGCGAGACCCCCTCGTACAGGACCTTCACCACGTGCTCGGCGATCGGCATCTCCACCCCCTCCCGCTCGGCCAGCGACAGCACCGGCCGGCTCGACTTCACGCCCTCGGCCACCATCCGCATCTCCCCCACGACCTCCTCCAGGCTCCGGCCGCGGCCCAGGGCCTCGCCCAGCGTGCGGTTCCGGGACAACCGAGAGATGCACGTGGCCACCAGGTCGCCCATCCCGGCGAGGCCGGCGAACGTGAGCGGGGCTCCGCCCAGCTTCACCCCCAGCCGGGTGATCTCGGCCAGGCCGCGGGTGATCAGCGAGGCGCGGGAGTTGTCGCCGAACCCCATCCCGTCGGCGATCCCCGCGGCGATCGCGACGACGTTCTTGAGCGCGCCGGCCATCTCCACCCCGATCACGTCCGGGTTCGTGTACACGCGGAAGTACGGGGCCATGAACAGCTCCTGGAGATGGCCGGCGCGCTCCTCGTCGACGCACGCCACCACGGTGGCCGAGGGCATCCCGGCCACGACCTCCTTGGCCAGGTTCGGGCCGGAGACCACGGCCACCCTGCCGGGATCGAGCTCGCCCTCCTCGACCATCACCTCGCTCATCCGCCGCAGCGACCCCTGCTCGATACCCTTCGTCAGCGAGACCACGGGGACTTCCTGCCCGAGGAACGGGGCGGCCTCGCGGAACACCTCCCGGAACGCGTGGGACGGGACGGCCACCACCAGGACCTCGGCCCGCGCCGCCGCCTCCTCGAGATCCGACGTCGACGTCAGCGCCGGAGGCAGCGTCGTCCCCGGCAGATAGTCGGGGTTCTCGTGGCGGGCCCCGATCTCGGCGGCGAGCTCGGGGCGGCGGGCCCAGAGCACCGTCTCGACGTCCTTCTCCGCCGGGATGCGCGCGAATGCCGTCCCCCAGGATCCCGCCCCGATGACGGCGACCCGGCTCACGCCCACTTCTTCGGGTATCGGGCCCGGAGGTCCTCCACGAGCACCGTCAGCTCGTCCATCACCTGCTGGGTCGCCGTCCGGAGCACGGTCGGGTCGGAGGCCGCCTCCTCATGGGCCGAAAGGTCGAGAGGGGGCCCGGCCTTCACCCAGATCGGCCGGCCGAAGCGGAGGCTGCGCGCGCCGCCCCGCTGCCAGACCCGCTGGGAGCCCCAGACGGCGATCGGCAGGACGGGCACACGGGCGGCCAAAGCCAGCCGAGCGATGCCCGTCTTCCCCTGCATCGGCGAGAAGTCGGCGTTGCTCGTCACGGTCGACTCCGGGTAGACGACCACCACCTCGCCGGCCCGCAGCGCCTTCAGCGCCGACTCCACCGGCGCGTGCTCCCCCGACCCGCGCCGCACGGGGATCTGACGGGCCCCCCGGAGCACCGCCCCCACGATCGGGTTCCCGTAGAGCTCGGTCTTCGCCAGGAAGCGGGGGCGCCGCCTCGCCTTCTCGATGAAGTAGCCGTGCGCCAACGGGTCGAGGTAGGAGATGTGGTTGGCCGCCACCAGGACCGGCCCCTCGCCCGGAACCCACTCCAGCCCCTCGAAGCGCCACCGGAACCACAGCGCGATGGGCGGGATCAGCACCGTCTCCGCGAACCGGAACCAGGGCTCGACCCGCTTCATGGCCGCCATCCTACCGGCGGGGAATGGTTCCATGGAACGCCCGCACCCGCTAGCATGACTCCCCCATGCGCGTCATCGCCGTCCCCATCAAGGACCTCTCCCGGGCGAAGGGACGACTCTCCGGGATCCTCTCGCCCATGGAGCGCGCCGCGCTCACCCTGGCCATGCTCGAAGACGTCCTCGCCGCCTGCGTCGAGATGCCCGGCTGGCAGACGTGGGTGATCTCGCCCGATCCCTCGGCCCTCCAGCAGGCCGCGCGGATGCGGGCCCGCCCCGTCGAGGAGCGCGACCGGGGCCTGGTCTCGGCGATCCGCCAGGTCGAGGAGGAGGCCGCGAATGCCGACGCCCTGGCCGTCGTGCTGGCCGACCTCCCTCTCCTGACGCCCGCCGCGCTGATGCGCGCGCTCCAAACGCTGGGCAGCGTGGTGGCCGCCCCGGCCGACTCCGACGCCGGCACGAACCTCCTGCTCCGCCGTCCCCCAGACGCGATCCCGCCCCGCTTCGGCACCGACTCCTTCAGGAAGCACCGCGAGGCGGCCGAGCTCCACGACATCCCGTTCGCCGAGGTCCGGCTCCCCCAGCTCGCCTTCGACCTCGACCGGCCCGCGGACCTGACCGCCCTGCTCGCCTCCTCCTCGCGCAGCCGGACGAAGGCGACTTGCCACGAGATGGGCCTCCCGGAGAGACTCTCCGTCCGGAAGCAGGCCTGAGGAGCGCGCATGGCCCAAGGAACGATCAAGACGTACGACCGGGAGAACCGCACGGGATCCCTGCTGCTCGACGACGAGACCGAGGTCGAGATCGACCCCACGTCGATGGAGGGCTCGGGGATCCGCTACCTTCGGATCGGTCAGCGGGTGAAGTTCGATCTCGCGGAGGAGTCCGGGAGGAGGCTGGCCCGGACGCTCCGGATCGTCACCTTCGCCGAGTAGCCTTCCGCGTCGTCTTCCGCCGCCTCGGCGCGGCGGCCTTCAGGAAGCCGCGACCGGGACGGAACATCGGCTTCACCGTGGCGGGGATCCTCACCGCCTCGCCCGTGTGCGGGTTGCGGCCCACGCGCGCCGCTCGACGCACCCGCTGAAACGTCCCGAAGTCGGCCAGGGTGACGCGACCGCCCTTGGCCACCGTCGTGCGGACGACGTCGAGCATCGCGTTCACGACCCTGACCACGTCCTTGCGGTCCAAGTCCGTCCGAGACACCAGCTCGTGCACCAGGTCCGTCTTGTTCACGGCTCCTCCGATCGAGGCCGTTCACCGCGGCCCGCGGGGATTGTGCGCCCCGGCCGCGCGGCCGGTCAATCCGGCCGGGGAACGGGCCCGGAAGCCTCTGCTACGATGGCGAGGTGGTCGTTTCGACCACGTGATGGGTCGTGGGGTAACGGTAGCCCGGCTGACTCTGGATCAGCTAGTCCTGGTTCGAATCCAGGCGACCCAGCGGACCGCGCCGGGTCAGCCCGGCGCCCCGGCCCCTTCGTCTAGTGGCCTAGGACACCACCCTCTCAAGGTGGAGACACCGGTTCAAATCCGGTAGGGGTCACTCAGTGGCCGCGGCCCTCGGGCTGCGAGTGGTCGAGCGCCGGAGGCAGCGACCACCTCGAGGTGACCACCTTCTGCCTCGTGTAGAAGCGGAAGCCGTCCGCGCCCGTCGCGTGCAGGTCCCCGAAGAACGAGTCCTTCCACCCCGTGAAGGGGAAGAACGCCATCGGCGCCGCCACGCCGATATTGACGCCGAGCATCCCCGCCTCGGCCCGCCGCTTGAACTCCCTCGCGTTCGCGCCCGACGACGTGAAGATCGAGGCCGCGTTGCCGTACGTGCTCGCGTTGAGCACCTTCAGCGCCTCGTCGATGTCGCTCGCGCGCATCACAGACAGGACCGGCCCGAACAGCTCCTCCTTCCACAGCCGCATGTCGGGCGTGACCCCGTCGAAGATCGTCGGCCCAAGAAAGAACCCCTCCGACGGGCCCGAGCCGCGCCCGTCCAGGGCGAGCGTCGCCCCCACCTCAGTCCCTTCGTCGATGTAGCCAATCAGCTCCTTGCGGCGCTCCTCCCGGATCACCGGCCCCATGTCGGTATCGGGTTCGAGGCCCGGGCCAAGGTTGAGCGCCGAGGCCTGTGCCGAGAGCTCCTCGACGAGGGCGTCGCCCACGGACCCCACACCCACGGCCACGCTGCCCGCCAGGCACCGCTGCCCCGCGTTCCCGAAGGCCGAGGAGATCAGCCCGGTCACGCTCCGCTCGAGGTCGGCGTCGTCCATCACGATCAGGTGGTTCTTGGCGCCGCCGAGCGCCTGGACCCGCTTCCCGTTCGCCGCCGCCGTGGCGTAGATGTACGAAGCCACCCCCACCGAGCCCACGAACGAGACCGCCGACACGTCGGGATGGGTCAGCAGGGCGTCGACCGCCTCCTTGCCGCCGTGCACCACGTTCAGCACGCCGTCGGGGAGCTCGGCCTCCGCCAGCAGCTCGGCGATCCGCATCCCCGAGAGCGGGGTCCGGGGCGAGGGCTTCAGCACGAACGTGTTCCCGGCGGCCAGCGCCACTGGGACCATCCAGAGCGGCACCATGTTGGGGAAGTTGAACGGGGTGATCCCCGCGCACACCCCCACCGGGAAGCGGACCAGCTCCTCGTCGATCCCGTCGGCGATCTGGTCCAGGTTCGTGCCCATGAGGAGGGTCGGTGCCCCGCAGGCCAGCTCCACCACCTCGATCGCTCGCCGAACCTCGCCGGCCGCCTCGGGCAGGGTCTTGCCGTTCTCCCGGACGACGAGCCGGGCCAGCTCGTCGAGATGCTCCTCCAGCAGGGCCTTGAACCGGAACAGGACCTGGGCCCGGTCCGGCACGGGCGTGTTGGCCCACTCGGGGAACGCCGCCGCAGCGGCAGCCACCGCGTCCTCGATCTCGGCCTCGCTGGAGTGGTGAAGGGAGGCGATCGTCTCGCCCGTGGCCGGGTCGAACACCGGATCCACCTGGACGTCCCCGTTCCCCGGCTCGCGGAGCGCGCCGCCGATGTAGCTCCCGATCGTCGTGACGCTCATGTCATCACCTCTTCACGGCTCCTGGAATCTGCTGCGCGGAAGGAATCTTCCCTGACCTTCCGCGCCGTGCCACTCCCCGTCCTCCACCAGGACGTTTCCCCGCTGGATGACGACTTCGGGGAGGCCCCTAACCTCCATCCCCTCGTAGCAGGAGTAGTCCACGTTCATGTGGTGCGTCTCGGCCGAGAGGACCCGCTCGTGGCTCGGGTCGAACACGACCACGTCGGCATCGAACCCGGGAGCGATCGTCCCCTTCCGCGGATAGAGGCCGAACATCTTCGCTGGGTTGGTGGCGATCAGCTCGACCCAGCGCGAGGGCGTCATCCTCTCCTCGACCACGCGCTGGAACATCAGGGTGACGCGATCCTCGACGCTGGGGAGACCGTTGGGGATCTTGGCGAAGTCATCCTTTCCCATGTCTTTCTGGCCCTTGTAGTTGAAGGGCGCGTGGTCGGTGGCCACGGCCTGCAGGTCGCCGTGGGCCAGCCCGGTCCACAGGTCCTCCTGGTGGTCCTTGGGGCGGAGCGGCGGGGAGCAGACGAACTTCGCTCCCTCGAAGCCGGGGCGCGCCATGTCGTCGGCGCTCAGGTAGAGGTACTGAGGGCACGTCTCGGCGAACGCCGCCACCCCCCGGTCTCGCGCCTCCTGGACGGCGTGCAGAGCGTCCCTCGAGGAGAGGTGAACGATATAGGCGGGGGCGCCGGCCAGCTCGGCCATGGCGAACGCCCGGTGCACGGCCTCGCCTTCCATCTCGGCCGGACGCGTGAGGCCGTGGTTGACGGGCTCGGTCTTCCCCTCGGCCAGGTACTGCCTGACCAGGACGTCGATCGGCCCGCCGTTCTCCGCGTGCATCATGATGAGCGCGCCGCTGTCGGCCGCGCGCTGCATGGCCTCGAAGATCGATCCGTCGTCGAGCATGAACACGCCCGGGTAGGCCATGAAGAGCTTGAACGAGGTGACCCCCTCGCCCACGAGCTCGTCCATCTCCTTCAGGACGCCCTCGTTGACCTCGCGGACGATCATGTGCAGGCCGTAGTCGGTCTGGGCCTTCTCGCCCTTCTCGAACCAGCGGTCGAGGCCCTGGCGGAGCGACTCTCCGTAGTCCTGCACGGCGAAGTCGATCGAGGTGGTGGTCCCCCCGAACGCCGCGGCCCGGGTCCCCGTCCCGAAGTCGTCCGAGCAGAACGACCCCCCGAAGGGGAGGTCGTAGTGCGTGTGGACGTCCACGCCGCCCGGGATCACGTAGCGATCGGTGGCGTCGATCACCTTGTCGGCCTGGGCCTCGAGCCCGATCCCGATGGAGGCGATCCTCTCGTCCTCGATCAGGACGTCGGCGGCGGTCTCCTCGGCGGCCGTCACCACGGTGCCGTTCTTGATGAGGGTCCGCATGGTCACACCCCTCGCTCGATCTCGCCGAAGGTCACGTCGAGGGTCTCGATCGCCCGCGCGGCCTCGTCCTCGGTGATGGTGAGCGGCGGGGAGAGTCGCAGGACGTTGCCGTACAGGCCGCCCTTCCCAACGAGCAGCCCCTCGTCCTTGGCCCTCTGCATCACCCGGCCGGCCTCCTCGGCCCCCGGCTCCTTCGACTCCCCGTCCTTCACCAGCTCGACGCCGATCATGAGGCCCTTGCCCCGGACCTCGCCCACGACGTCGTAGCGATCCTCGAGGTCCTTCAGCCCGCGCATCAGGTAGTCCCCCACCTTGTAGGCGTTCTGCTGGAGGTCCTGCTCCTCGATGTTGTCGAGGTTGGCCAGCGCGTAGGTGGACGCCAGCGGGTTCCCCCCGAACGTCGAGATCGAGTTGCCACGCAGGGAGTCCACCAGCTCGGTGCGGCCCACCACCGCCCCGATGGCCATCCCGTTCCCCAGACCCTTGGCGCAGACGATCGCGTCGGGCCGGACGTCGAAGGAGTCGATCCCCCAGAAGGACTCGCCGGTCCTGCCGAAGCCGGTCTGCACCTCGTCGGCGATGAAGGGGATCCCGAACTCGTCGAGGATCGACTTCACGATCCCGAAGTACTCGGGGGGCGGGGTCACGAACCCGCCGACGCCCTGGATCGGCTCGGCGATCATCGCGGCAGGCTCGCCGGTGGTCGTGGTCTCGATCACGTTCCGGAGGTCCTCGGCGCACGCCACCCCGCAGTCGGGATACTCGAGTCCCAGCGGACACCGGTAGCAGTAGGGCGACAGCGCGTAGGACACGTTGAGCGGCGAGAACGAGGTCGCCGACCAGCCCTTGTTGCCGGTGATCCCCACGGCCCCGAAGGACCGCCCGTGGTAGGAGTGCCGGAGCGCGATCACCTCGTTCGAGCGGCGCATCGAGGTCGCGAACAGTAGGGCCGCCTCGACGGCCTCGGTCCCCGATCCGACGAAGAAGGCCTTCGTGGGCGGGTCGATCGGCGCCAGCCCGGTGAGGCGCTCGGCCAGCTCCACCATCGGCCGGATCAGGTACACCGTGGAGGTGTGCGCGATCTTGCCGGCCTGCTCGGTCAGCGCCTCGACGAGCTTCGGGACGACGTGTCCGGAGATCGTGGTGACGATCCCTCCGAAGAAGTCCAGGTACTCCTTGCCCGCCCCGTCCCACACCCTGGTCCCCTCCCCCCGGACCAGCTCGATCGGCTCGTCGTAGTAGAGGAGGAGCCAGGAGGGCATGACCTCCTTGTGCCGTGCGAGGAGCTCCTCGGCGCCGCCGTCCGTCATGGCAGCAGCTCGGTTAGCTCGCCGTAGGTCTCGGGTCTCCGGTCCCGCATGAACTGCCAGGTGTTGCGGACGTCGCGGATCAGGTCCAGGTCGACGTCCGCCACGAGCACCTCGTCCTCGGAGTCCGAGGCCTGGGCCGTGATCTGGCCCCGCGGGTCGCAGAAGTAGGACGACCCGTAGAACTTCGCCGTGTTGAGGGGCTCCTCGACCCCCACGCGGTTGATGGCGGCGATCCAGTACCCGTTCGCCACCGCGTGGGCCGGCTGCTCCAGCTCCCAGAGGTGCTTGGAGAGCGACTCCACGGTGGCGGAGGGGTTGAAGACGAGCTCGGCGCCCTTCAGCCCGAGCGCCCGGGCGATCTCCGGGAAATGGCGGTCGTAGCAGATGATCAGCCCCACCTTCCCCACCGAGGTCTCGAAGACCGGATACCCCAGGTTGCCGGGCTTGAAGTAGAACTTCTCCCAGAAGCAGGGGCCCACGTGGGGGATGTGCGTCTTCCGGTACTTCCCGAGCACGGTGCCGTCGGCCTCGATCACCGCCGCGGAGTTGTAGTAGACGCCGGTCTGGGCCTCCTCGTACCAGGGCACCACCAGGACCATCTTGTGCTGCCTGGCCACCTCCCGCATGCGCGTCATGGTCGGCCCGTCCTCGGGCTCGGCCTCCGCGTACCACTTGGCGTCCTGCTCGGCCGGGAAGTACGGTCCGTTGAAGATTTCCTGGAGGCCCGTGATCTGGGCTCCCTCCGCCGCGGCCTTGCCGATCAGCTCGACGTGCTTCTCGATCGCCTCGTCCTTCGGCATGTTGGCGTTCGCCTGGATGATCGCCGCCCGCACCGTCATGTCGCGCTCCTCTCCGACTCGCCCCGCTCCCTCAGGAGAGCTCGGGGATGATCTCCCTGCCGTACGTCTCGATGATGCCATCCGGGCCGTCCACAGACATCGCGTAGACGTTGAACTGATCCACGCCGAGCCGCTGGAGCTCCCGGAGCTTCTCCCTGCATTCGTCCACCGTGCCGATCACGCAGAAGCGATCCACGATCTCGTCGGGGACGAAGTCGGCGTGCTCGGCCCCCTTCTGGCCGTGCTCGCTGTAGTCGTAGTGGTCCCGGGCCTTGATGTAGTCGGTGAGCTCGGAGGGAAGCTCGTTCTTCGCGTAGCGGTTGACGAGGTCCACCACGTGGTTGGAGACGAGGGCCGGGAACCACCGCACCTGCTCCCGGGCTGCCGCCCGGTCGTCCGAGATGAAGGTGGGGGCCGCGCTCATGATCTTGATGTCGGCCGGGTCGCGGCCGGCCTCCTCGGCCCCCTCCCGCACGTAGCCGAGCGACCACTCCAGGATGAACGGGTCGGCGAGCTGCATGATGAGGCCGTCCGCGACCCGGCCGACGGCACGGAGCGCCTTCGGCCCGTACGCCGCGATCCACACCGGGAGCTCCCAGTGCGCCCACGCCAGCCGGATCGGCGTGCCGTCGTAGTCGACCTCCTTGCCCGCCACGAGGTCGCGGATCAGCGATGACGCCCACTCCATGCGCTCCACCGAGACGGGCGTCTTCCCGATCACGCGCCGCGCGCTGTCGCCTCGGCCGATGCCCATGTCCATGCGGCCCCCGGAGATGTCGTCGAGGGTAGCCAGCACGCTGGCGGTGACCGTCGGATCACGCGTGACAGGGTTGGTCACGAGGGGGCCCATCCGGATCCGCTCGGTCTCGTTCGCCATGAGCGTGAAGACCGGGTAGACGTCCTGCCACAGGACGTGCGA
>DASUTZ010000179.1:0-7141 GCA_036374295.1 Actinomycetota bacterium | reverse complement strand
TCGATCAGGCGCTTCGTGTCGTCGGCCCCCTGCTCGAACTCGATCCCCGCGTAGAGGTCCTCGTGGTTCTCGCGGACGATGACGAGGTCCACGTCCTCGTACCGTGATCGGACGCCCGGATACCACTTGCAGGGGCGGAGGCACGCGTAGAGGTCGAGCTCTTTCCGCAGGGCCACGTTGACGCTGCGGAATCCGGTGCCCACCGGCGTCGTGATCGGGCCCTTGATGGCAGCGCCGGTGCTGCGGATCGACTCCAGGACGTGGTCGGGCAGCGGGGTGCCGTACTTGTCCATGACGTCGGCGCCGGCCTCCTGCTCGTCCCAGTCGAACTCGACCCCCGTGGCCTCGAGCACGCGGCGGGTGGCCTCGGAGAGCTCGGGGCCGACCCCGTCGCCGGGGATGAACGTCACGCGATGCGCCATGGCTCCTCCTCGATCGGTCGGCACATGATATCGGGAGCGGTCCAGAAGCCGCCCCCTGCTAGACTCGGACCCCGAGGCCTGACAAGGAGGGACCGTGACCGAGAAGGGCCTGGCGGACGTCATCGCGGCTCAGACGAGCGTCTCGGACATCGACGGGAAGCTCGGGAAGCTCTGGTACGTCGGCTACGACATCCACGACCTGGCTCGGCACTCGACGTTCGAGGAGACCACCTTCCTCCTCCACCACCACCGCCTCCCGACGGCCGAAGAGCTCGACCAGTACACCGAGAGGCTCGTCGAGGAGCGGGAGCTCGAGCAGTTCACGCGCGGCCTCTTCCCAACGTTCGGCGAGGTGTCCGCGCCGATGTCGATGCTTCGGACCGCCGTCTCGGCCGCCTCCGCCTACGACCCCGACGGATGGGACCACTCCGAGGAGGGCAACGAGCGGAAGGCGGTCAGGCTGACCTCGCGGATCGCCACGATGATCGCCACTTACCACCGCTTCAGGGGCGGGGAGGAGCCGGTCCCGCCCGATCCGAAGCTCCCCCACGCGGCCAACTTCCTGCTGATGCTCACGGGCGAGGAGCCCGACCAGGAGGCCGCCAGGGCCCTCGACATCTGCCTCGTGCTGCATGCCGACCACACGATGAACGCCTCGACGTTCGCGGCCAGGGTCGTGGCCTCGACGCTGTCGGACATGCACTCGGCGATCACCGCCGCCATCGCCGCGCTGAAGGGACCCCTGCACGGGGGGGCGAACGAGCGCGTGATGGAGATGCTGATCGAGATCGACGAGCCCGAGAAGGCCGACGACCACGTGCGGCGGCTGCTGAGCGACGGCCAGCGGATCATGGGCTTCGGCCACCGCGTGTACAAGACCGAGGATCCCCGCGCCACGCACCTGCGGCGACTCTCCCGGGAGCTGGGCGAGCGGGCCGGCGACACGCGCTGGTACGAGATCTCCGAGCGCATCGAGAAGGCCGTGATGGACGAGAAGGGCCTCTACCCGAACGTCGACTTCTACGCGGCCTCCGTCTACCACTACCTGGGGATCCCGATCGACCTGTTCACGACGGTATTCGCGGCGAGCCGCGTGGCCGGGTGGACGGCCCACGTCCGCGAGCAGCTCTCGGACAACCGGCTGATCCGCCCCGAGTCCGAGTACATCGGCCCGCGCGACCAGACCTACGTCCCCCTCGAGGAGCGCCGATGAAGATCTCGGACATCATGACGAAGGCGGCGGTGACCGATCGCCCCGACGACACGCTGGCCTCGGCCGCAGCGAAGATGTGGGAGCAGCAGACCGGCTCGCTGCTCGTGCTCGACGGGGACGAGCTCGTGGGCATCATCACCGAGCGGGACGTCCTGAAGGCCGTGGCCGGAGGGACGGATCTCGAGGCCACCCGGATCTCGGAGGTCATGTCGAAGGACCTCATCACGGTGGACCCCGGCACCTCGCTGCGTGAGGCGGCGGGGATCATGACCGAGAAGTGGATCCGCCACCTCCCGGTCCTCCAGGGAGGGAGGCTCGTGGGGATCGTCTCGCAGCGGGACCTCTCCGGGGTGCTGGCCAAAGCGCTCAACGAGCCCGAGGGCCTGCATCGCCTGATCGAGTCGAGCGAGCTCGTCCGCGACCAGCGCCTGAAGCGCATCGAGGCCGGCGACCTCGACTAGGGCCGCGGCAGGAGGCCGGCCCCCTCGATCACCGCCCGGACGGCGGCCTCACGGCCGAGCCCCATCACGTGCACCCCCCCGATCCCCTGGATCGAGCGCAAGCCCTCGACGATCTCGACCGTCAACCGCACGCCCTCGGCGGCAGCATCGTGGCCGGCCCTCTCCAGCCGCTCGATCACGGATCCCGGCACCACCACGCCGGGGAGGTGCTCCTGCATGAACCGCACCGAGCCCAGGCTCCTCGGCGGCGCCACCCCCACGAGCACGAACGCCCGCTCGAAGATCCCCTTCGGGCGGAGCCGGTCCGCCCACTCCCCCAGCGCCTCGAGGTCGTAGACGATCTGCGTCTGGACGAAGTCCGCGCCGGCGTCGACCTTCGCCTCGAGCCGGCCCGGGTCGTACCGCTCAGCCAGGGGCACGTCGGCCACGCCCACGAAGTATCGCGGGGCGGGATCCGCAGGCCCTCCCGACAGCAGCCGCCCCTCGTCCCGCATCGTCCTCACGAATCGCACCAGGTCCAAGACGTCGAGATCCTTGACCTCGACGGCATCGGGATGATCGCCGATGGCGGCCGGATCCCCCGTCAGGCAGAGGACGTTCCGGGCGCCGAGGGCCCAAGCTCCGAGCAGGTCGGCCGTGATCGCCAGGCGGTTCCGATCCCGCACCGTCACCTGGACCACGGGCTCGAGGCCCTCGCCCGCCACCAGCGCGGCCCCCGCCACCGACGACATGTGCGCGGAGGAGCTCGGGTTGTCGGTGACGTTGACGGCGTCGGCGTAGCCTGCGAGGTCGCGGGCCTGGCGACGCACGGGCTCGGGATCCCCTCCCCGCGGCGGAACCACCTCGGCCGTCACCGCGAAGACGCCCTCGTGGAGGACGCGCTCGAGCCGGCTGTCCGACCGGACCGTCATCCGCCGGCGAGCCGTTCCGCGGCCGTGACGGTGTTCACGAGCAGCATCGCCACGGTGAGCGGGCCCACCCCGCCCGGGACGGGCGTGATCCAGCCCGCGACCTCCGCGGCGCCGTCGAAGTCCACGTCGCCCACGAGCCCGTCGTCGGTGCGATTCACGGCCACGTCGATCACGACGGCCCCCGGCTTCACCATGTCGCCCGTCACCGTCCCCGGACGGCCGGCGGCCACGACGAGGATGTCTGCCCGCCGCGTGTGGGAGGCGAGGTCGCGGGTCCGCGTGTGGCACATCGTCACGGTGGCGTTCCCGCGCTCGGACTTCTGGGCGAGCATGATCGAGAGGGGCATCCCCACGAGTGCTCCTCGCCCCACCATCACGACCTCCTGGCCCTCGATGGGGATGCCGGTCCGCACGAGCATCTCCACGATGCCGAAGGGGGTCGCCGGCAGGTACGTGGCCTCGCCCCGGACGAGCCTCCCCACGCTGGCGGGGGTGAGCCCGTCGACGTCCTTCTCCACCGCGATCGTCTCGTGCACGGCCAGGGTGGAGATCTGCGGCGGGAGCGGCAGCTGGACGAGGATGCCGTGAACGGCAGGGTCCTCGTTCAGCCGCAGGATCAGGCCGAGGAGCTTCCCCTCGCTCGCGTCCTGAGGGAGCTCGTGTCGCTCGGAGTGAATCCCCACCTCGGCGCACGCCTTCTGCTTCGCCCCGACGTAGATGCGGGAGGGCTCGTCGTCCCCGACCAGCACGGCGGCGAGCCCCGGGGTCACGCCCCGCCTGGCCAGAGCCTCGACGCGGGCGGCCACCTCCGAGCGGATCTCGGCCGCCATCGCCTTCCCGTCGATGATGCGCGCGGTCATGCCGGCGCCCATCCTACCGACTCGCGTCAGAGGATCTGGGAGAGGAAGAGCCGCCCGCGGTCGGTCTCGGGGCGGCTGAAGAAGCGCTCGGGGGTGTTCTCCTCGACGAGAAGCCCGTCGTCGAAGAAGAGCACGCGGTCCCCCACCTCCTTGGCGAACCCGATCTCATGACTGACGACGATCATCGTCATCCCGGAGCGGGCGAGCTCCCGCATCACGTCGAGGACCTCCTTGATCATCTCGGGATCGAGGGCGGAGGTCGGCTCATCGAACAGCATGATCTTCGGCTCCATCGCCAGCGCCCGAGCGATCGCCACCCGCTGCTGCTGCCCGCCGGAGAGCTGGGCCGGGTACTTCTCGGCCTGTTCCGGGATGCCGACCCGCTCGAGCAGCTGCATCGCCTTCTCCTCGGCCTGCTTCTTCGGCCGCCTGCGCACGTTCCGCGGCGCGAGCGTGACGTTGTGCAGCACGCTCATGTGGGGGAAGAGGTTGAACGACTGGAACACGATCCCGATCTCGGACCGGACCCGTTCGATGTTGCGGATGTCGTCGGTCAGCTCGATCCCGTCGACGACGATCCGGCCGGCATCGTGCCGCTCCAGGCGATTGATCGTTCGGATGAAGGTGGACTTTCCCGACCCGGACGGCCCGAGGATCACGACCACCTCGCCGCGCCGGACGGTCGTGCTGATGCCCTTGAGAGCTTGGAAGCCACCGAACCACTTCTCGACGGCCTCAGCCACGATCATCCGGTCGTCGCCGTCCCCGATCACCCTCGCCTCCTCAAGCTCCATCTCCACCCGCTCGTCGTCGTTCATCGCTCTCCCACTCCCACCCGTCGCTCGAGGCGCTGGCTCCACCGCGACGCCGTGAACGCCACGGCCCAGAAGATGAACGCCGCGCCCAGCAGCGCCTCCTTGCTGTCCCCGATGAACTCCAGGCCCGCCGCCGACCGCCGCGCCGCGGCGAGGAGGTCGGTGAGGCCCGCCACGATGGCGAGCAGCGAGGTGTCCTTCCACAGGCTGATGAAGTGGCTGATGAGGGCCGGGATCGTGTTACGCAGAGCCTGCGGCAGGATCACGAGCGCGGTCATCCGGGTCGTGGACAGCCCCAGGGCGCGTGCCGCCTCGTACTGACCATGATGCACGCCCTGCAGGCCGCCCCGCACGATCTCGGCGACGTACACCGCGCTGAACACGGTCAGCATAACGATCACGCGCATCACGGTCGGCATCTGCAGCTGGGGCGGCAGGAGCAGCGGCAGGATGAACACCCCGGAGATCAGCAGGGTGATGAGCGGCACGCCACGGATGAGCTCGATCACGCCGACGCAGAACGTACGGATCGCCGGGAAGCTGCTCCGACGCCCGAGGGCGAGCAGGATGCCGATCGGGAAGGAGGCCACGATCGCCACGCTCCCGGCCATCACGTTGAGCAGCACGCCCCCCCACGCTCGGCTGGACGGCCCGTCAAACAGCAGCAGGATCGCCAGGATCGCCGGGTAGATGAGGATCCACCCCGCGATCACGACCCGCCGGAGGGGACGGCGATACCGGTGGGCGAGGAGTCGTCCCGCCGCCATCGGGACGAGCAGCGCCGCCACCGCGCCGGTGATCAGCATCCAGATCAGGACCGTGTCGAGGAGGTAGACGAGCACGAGGATCCCCCCCAGCACGAGGACCGTCGCCTCCACCATCCGGCGCCGCGTCCAGGCGATGTGGCGCTCGGAGTAGCCCCAGCTCAGCCCGGCTAGGGCCAGCACCAGGTACAGCGACGTCCACACCCTCCAGACCTCCTCGCGGGGGAATCTGGCGAGCATGTACGAGGCGAGGTTGGCCTTGACCACCTGGAAGTCCCCGGTCACGAAGATCCACCGGAGGATCTGGTAGAGAGCCCATCCCACGACAAGCGCGGTGACGACCGTGACCAACCCGTTCCGCCAGGTGGAGAAGAGGTTCTCGCGGAGCCACTCCCTCGGCGTGGAGGGCCGGGCGTGCGGCGCCACCTCGACCGGGGGACCCTCCTGGGCCGCGATCGTCTGGAGCCGCTGCTCGTCGACGTCGGCCATCAGCGCCGCGCCCCCCGATAGGCCACGATGCGGTTCAGGATGTTCATGAGGAACGAGATCGCGAGGCTGAGCGTCAGGTAGGCGAGCATCCAGATGATGAGGACCTGAGTGAAGCGGCCCTTCTGGTTGATGATGGTGGACCCCACCGAGACGAGCTCGGGGTAGGCCACGGCCAGTCCCAGGCTCGTGTTCTTGGTCAGGTTCAGGTACTGGCTGTTGATCGGCGGGATCGCGATGCGCATCGCCTGCGGCAGGACCACGAACCTCATCTGCTGGAAGGGCGTGAGCCCGAGCGCCTCCCCTGCCTCCTTCTGACCTTTGTCTACCGCGAGGATGCTGCCGCGGGTGATCTCGGCGATGAACGCCGAGGTGTAGATCACGAGGCCCGCGAGCACCCCGAAGAGCTCGCCCGAGATCTGGATGCCGCCTACGTAGCCCCTCCCCACCTGGTCGGGGACGTCGATCGTCAAGGGGGCGCCCGTGAGGGCGTAGGCCACCGCGCCAAGCCCGAGGAACATGCCCAGCCACCAGAGGACGCGGTGGTGCGGCTCGCCGGTGCGCTCGTTGACGCGCGTGCGCCACCGCGCCACGAGCGTGGCGGCCACGACGGCCGCCACGAGCAGCAGCGTCCACAGCCCGACGCCTTCAGAGGTTCGTGGCCACGGAAAGGCCGCGCCGCGGTTCGAGAGGTAGGCGAGCCCGAAGATGCCGCCCCCGCCGATCAGCGGCAGCGCGAGCACCACCCCGAAGTAGAAGAAGATGATGATGACCAGCACGGGCGTGTTGCGGAAGATCTCGACGTAGACCTGCGTGACCTTGCGCACGAGCCAGTTGGGCGAGAGACGGCCGATCCCGATGAGGAGGCCGAAGAACGTGGCCAGGGCGATCCCCGTCCCCGCCACGATGATGGTGTTGACGAAGGCCACGATGAGCGCCCGGGTCACCGTGTCGTTGGCGGAGTACTCGATCCCCTCCTTGATACCGAAGCCGGCCCTCTGTCGGAGGAACGAGAAGGACAGGTCGATGTTCTGGCTCTCCACGCCGAAGACGAGGTTCAGCCAGATCTCCCGCCCGACGAACAGGACCGCCAACAGGAAGAGGATCTGGCCCGCCATGCGCAGGACACGGACGTTGCGCCAGAGCGGCGGCCGGGCGGTCTCGACGGTCGCGGTGTCGCTCATCGTGTGGGGCGGGGCGCGGGGTGGG
>DASUTZ010000178.1:0-4904 GCA_036374295.1 Actinomycetota bacterium | reverse complement strand
TCGGTGAGCAGACGCCGCTTCCCGGTAGGCTTGGCCTCGCTCACGCAGTCAAGCGTACCTGGGAGGGCAGATGAGCGACATCGTCTGGGAGCCCACCGAGGAGATCATCGAGCGAGCGAACGTCACCCGCTTCATGCGGGCCCACGGCATCGAGACGTACGAAGAGCTCGTGCGCCGCTCGCAGGACGACGTCGAGTGGTTCTGGGACGCGGTCGTGGAGGACCTCGACGTCCCATTCTTCGAACCGTACGAGCGCGTGCTCGACACGAGCGAGGGGATCCCCTGGGCGAAGTGGTTCGTCGGCGGGAAGCTCAACCTGGCCCACGTGACGTGCGACCGGTGGGCCGAGGAGACGCCGGACGCGGTGGCTGTGCTCTGGGAGGGGGAGGACGGCGCCGTCCGCTCCGTCACCTATCGCGAGCTGCGCGAGATGGCCGACCGCCTGGCGAACGGCCTGGCCTCGCTCGGCGTGGGCCAGCGCGACGCCGTGGGGATCTTCATGCCGATGGCCCCCGAGACCGTGGCCGCCGTGCTCGCGTGCGCCAAGCTCGGGGCCGTCTACCTCCCGATCTTCTCGGGCTACGCGGCCGACGCGGTGGCCACCCGGCTCCGGGACGCCGACGCCAAGGTCCTGCTCACCGCGGACGGCTTCCCCCGGCGGGGGACCGAGGTGGCGATGAAGGAGATCGCCGACGAGGCCGCCGACGTCTCCCCCACCGTGGAGAAGGTGGTGGTCTGGTCCCGACTGGGCAGATCCGACCTCCCATGGCGAGCCGATCGAGACCTGAGATGGGAGGAGCTGACCGAGAAGGCGGCTCACTCGTTCGAGACGCTCTCGGTCGACAGCGAGCACCCCCTCTTCATCGCCTACACGAGCGGCACCACGGGGAGGCCCAAGGGCTCGGTCCACGTCCACGGCGGCTTCACCGTGAAGATCGCTGAGGAGGTCGCCTACCAGACCGACGTCCAGCGCGGGGACGTCCTGTTCTGGGTCTCGGACCTGGGCTGGATCATGGGGCCCTGGGAGATCACCGGCGCCGGCGCGCTCGGCGCCACGGTCTTCCTCTACGAGGGCGCCCCCAACCACCCGGAGCCCGACCGGATCTGGGACATGGTGGAGCGCCATCGCATCACCCACCTCGGCATCTCCCCCACCCTGATCCGGGCATTGATCCCCGCCGGCGACGAGTGGGTGGAGCGCCACGACCTCTCCTCGCTCCGCATCCTCGGCTCCACCGGCGAGCCCTGGAACCCGGACCCGTACCTCTGGTTCCTGGAGAAGGTCGGTGGCGGCCGCTGTCCGATCATCAACCTCTCGGGTGGCACCGAGATCGGGGCGTGCTTCCTGTCGCCGCTTCCGATCAACTCGCTGAAGCCGGCCACCCTGCGTGGCCCGGCCCTGGGCATGGCGATCGAGGTGTGGGGCCCCGACGGGAAGTCCGTGCCCCCCGGCGAGGTCGGCGAGCTCGTCTGCACGAAGCCCTGGCCCGCGATGACCCGCGGGGTGTGGGGCGATCCCCAGCGGTACCTCGACACCTACTGGTCGCGCTGGCCCGACGTCTGGGTCCACGGCGACTGGGCCAGCGTGGACGAGGACGGCTTCTGGTTCCTCCATGGGCGGAGCGACGACACGATGAACATCGCCGGGAAACGGCTGGGACCGGCCGAGGTCGAATCGGCCCTGGCCGAGCACCCCCTGGTGGCGGAGTCGGCCGCTGTCGGCGTCCCCCACGAGGTCAAGGGCGAGTCGATCTGGTGCTTCGTGGTGACGAGGCCGGGGACGGAGCTCGAGGGCGAGCTGGCGAGCGAGCTACAAGGCGTCGTCGTCGAGCACCTGGGGAAGGCCTACAAGCCCGACCGGATCGTGTTCGTGGAGGAGCTCCCCCGGACCCGGTCCGCGAAGATCCTGCGGCGCGCGATCCGCGCCGCGGTGGCCGGTCAGGACCCGGGCGACCTCTCCAGCCTGGAGAACCCCGGCGCCCTGGAGAAGATCAGGGCGAGCCTCAGCTAGGCGCTCGCTCGCCCCCGGCTCGCGCCTGTTCGATCGCCTCCTTGCGGGCCAGGCGGGCCTCGCGTCGGAGCTTCGCCTCCTGCTGGCGCCGCCGCTCCTCCTCGGTCTCCGGCTGGAGCGGTGGAACCGGTCGTGGCTCCCCGTCGGCGTCCATGGCCACGAAGACGAGGTAGGCGCTCGACGTGTGCTTCACCTCGCGCGTGTGGAGGTTCTCGGCCTCGACCCTGACCCCGACCTCCATCGAGGTCGTGAACGCCTCGTTCACCGTCGCCTTCACCGTGACGACGTCGCCCACGTAGACCGGCTCGATGAACGACATCTCGTCCATCGCCGCGGTCACCACCGGCCCCTCCGAGTGCTTGATCGCTGCGAGGCCGGCCGCGTTGTCCACCATCTTCATGATCACGCCGCCGTGAACGTTGCCCATGAGGTTGGCGTCGGTGACCTGCATCTGATCGACGAGCTCGACGTGCGACTCGCCGGGCGTCTTGGCCCGCATCAGCCGAAGGCCTTCGCGATCTGGCGGGCGATGACCACGCGCTGGATCTGGTTCGTGCCCTCGTAGAGCTGGGTGATCTTGGCGTCGCGCATCATGCGCTCCACCCCGTACTCACGCATGTAGCCGTAGCCCCCGAGCACCTGCACCGCGTCGGTCGTGACCTGCATCGCGGTGTCGCTGGCGTGCGCCTTGGCGATCGAGGCCAGGTAGGTGAGCTGCGGATCCTGCGCGTCACAGGCCGCCGCGGCCTTGTAGGTCAGGAGCCTCGCCGCCTCGATCTGGATCGCCATGTCCGCCAGCAGGAACTGGATCCCCTGGAGCTCGCCGATCGGCTTCCCGAACTGCTCCCGCTCCCGCGAGTAGCGGGCGGCGACCTCGAACGCGCCCTGGGCGATCCCCAGCGCCTGGGCCGCGATCGTGGGCCTGGAGTAGTCGAGCGTCCGCATCGCGTAGGAGAACCCCTTGCCCTCCTCGCCGATCAGGCGGTCCTCGGGGATCTCTACGTTGTCGAAGTACAGCTCGCGCGTGGGCGATCCGCGGATCCCCATCTTCTTCTCGGACTTCCCCACCGAGAAGCCGGCGTCGTCGTCGTGGACGATGAAGGCCGAGATCCCCTTGGAGCGCTCGGCCGGGTCGCGTGTAGCGAACACGGTGATGCGATCCGACACGCCCGCGTTGGAGATGAAGCGTTTGGCGCCGTTCAGGCGAAAGCTCGAGCCCGCGGCCGGCTCGTAGCGGGTCTGCATCGCGACGGCGTCGGAGCCGGCCGCGGGCTCGGTGAGTCCGTAGGACATCTGGTGCTCCCCGCGACTGATGCCGCCGAGCAGCTCGTCCTTCTGCTCCCTCGTCCCCTCGAGCATCACGGGGATCGCCCCGAGCCGGGAGACGAGCGGGATCAGCGAGCAGCTCGCGGAGGCCCGCGCGACCTCCTCCACGAGGATCGCCGTCGTCAGCGAGCCGCCGCCGGCCCCGCCGTGCTCCTCCGGGTAGCCCACCGCCATCAGCTCACTCTCCACGAGCACGCGGTGCACGTCGTGGGGGAACTCCTCGGTCTCGTCGATCTCGGCCGCGCGCGGCGCGATCCGCTCGTCGCAGACCTCGCGGGCCGCCTTGCGGAAGAGCTCCAGCTCCTCCGGGAGCGAGAAGGGCTCCATCAGGCCGGGCGGCGGAGGATCAGCGCGTCGCCCTGGCCGCCGCCACCGCAGAGCGAGGCCGCCCCGAGCTCCACGCCGCGCCGCCCCATCTCGAGGGCCAGCGTCAGGACGAGCCGGGCGCCGCTCATCCCGATCGGGTGACCCAGGGCGACGGCGCCGCCGTTGACGTTCACGATCTCCTCGTCCACGCCGAGCATGCTCGTGGCGTTCACCGCCACCGCGGCGAAGGCCTCGTTGATCTCCACGAGCCCGAGGTCGCTCGCGGCGGGGCCCGCCTTCTTCAGCGCGTGCTCGATCGCGGTGGCCGGCACCGTGTGGAGGTACGGGTAGCGGTCGGCGCTCATGCCGTGGGCCACGATCTCGGCCAGCGGCTCGAGGCCCATCGCCGCAGCCCGCTGGCGCGACATCACCACGAGAGCCGCGCCGCCGTCGGAGAGCTGGGAAGCGTTGCCCGCGGTGATCGTGCCGTCCTCGTGGAAAGCGGGACGGAGCCTGGCCAAGCCCCCCACGGTCGTGTCGGGACGGATGCCCTCATCCCGGTCCACGGTGATCGGGTCGCTCTTCCGCTGCGGGACCTCGACGGCCACGACCTCATCGGCCATGCGCCCCTCGTCCCACGCGGCCGCGGCCCGCTGGTGGCTGCGCGCCGCCCACTCGTCCTGGACGTCGCGAGGGATCTTCAGCTCACGGTTGACCTCGTCGGTGTCGGCGCCCATCTCGTTGCCGGTGAACGTGGAGTAGAGGCCGTCGTAGATCATCGAGTCGACGAGGGTGGCGTCGCCCATCCGCACGCCCCATCGGGCCTCGGGGAGGAGGTACGGCGCGTTCGACATCGATTCCATCCCCCCCGCCACCGCGACCTCGATCTCGCCGGCCCGGATCAGCTGATCGGCGAGCGCCACAGCGTTCAGCCCGGAGAGGCAGACCTTGTTGACCGTGATCGCGGGGACCTCCTTGGGGATCCCCGCCGCGATCGCCGCCTGACGCGCCGTGATCTGTCCGGACCCCGCCTGGATCACCTGGCCCATGATCACGTAGTCGATCTGATCGCCGGCCACGCCGGCCCGGGTCAGCGCCTCGCGGATCGCGAGCGCCCCGAGGTCGACGGCCTTCAGGTCCTTGAGCGCGCGCCCGAACTTCCCGATCGGCGTGCGCGCGCCCGCGACGATGACGGAACCGGACATCGGTCGTGCTCCTTTCGCGGCCAGACGCTGTGGGATGTCCATTCTACGCGCGCGCC
>DASUTZ010000177.1:0-3597 GCA_036374295.1 Actinomycetota bacterium | reverse complement strand
GCTGCAGAAGGTGAAGAACGTCGCCGACTCGCTGCCGCCGCTCGAGGTCGACGATCCCGATGGCGACGCGGAGCTGCTCGTCGTCGGCTGGGGATCCACGCAGGGGACGATCAAGGCGGCCCTCGCGGCCGTCCGCGATCGAGGGAAGAAGGTGGCGCACGTGCACCTCGTGCACCTCCATCCGTTCCCGAACGATCTGGAGGAGATCCTCCGCAGGTACCCCAAGCTCCTCGTCCCGGAGATGAACATGGGCCAGCTCTCGCGGCTGCTCCGCGCGGAGTACCTGGTGGACGCCCAGCTGTACTCGAAGGTGCAGGGTCAGCCCATCTTCGTCGAGGAGCTGACGGAGGAGATCGTCAGGAGGCTCGCATGACCGACGGCAACGGCGGCGGCAACGGCGACGGCGTCCGCGGGCGCCAGCTCACCCTGACGAAGAAGGACTTCACCTCCGACCAGGAGGTGCGCTGGTGCCCGGGCTGCGGCGACTACGCGATCCTCTCGACCGTGCAGGGGTTCCTGCCGGAGCTCGGCGTGCCCCCGGAGGACATCGTGTTCGTGGCGGGCATCGGGTGCTCGGGGCGGTTCGCCTACTACATGGACACGTACGGGGTCCACGGGATCCACGGGAGGGCGCCGGCGCTCGCCACCGGGATCGCGACGACGCGCCCCGATCTCTCGGTCTGGGTGATCACGGGCGACGGCGACGGCCTCTCGATCGGCGGCAACCATCTGATCCACGCCCTGCGCCGCAACGTCGACATCACGATCCTTCTCTTCAACAACCAGATCTACGGGTTGACGAAAGGGCAGTACTCGCCCACCTCGGAGCAGGGGAAGGTAACGAAGTCCACGCCGTTCGGCTCGGTGGACTATCCCTTCAACCCCGTGGCGCTGGCGCTGGGGGCCGAGGCCACGTTCGTTGCCCGGACGATCGACAACGACCGGAAGCACTCCACGGAGGTCTTGCGCGCGGCCGCCCAGCACAAGGGCTCGGCCTTCATCGAGATCTTCCAGAACTGCAACGTCTTCAACGACGGGGCGTTCGCCGCGGTGCGCGACAAGCAGGCCGGCGCCCAGCAGAACCAGATCCGCCTGGAGCACGGCCGGCCGATCCGCTTCGGGAAGGACGGTGAGCGCGGCGTCGTCCAGCGCTCCGACGGGTCCCTCGAGATCGTCGCCGTCCAGGACGCCGGCGAGGAGGGGCTGCTCGTCCACGACATGCACCGAGCCGAGCCCGCGCTGGCCTTCTCGCTGGCGCACCTCTCGGAGCGACCGACCGGCCCGACGCCGATCGGGATCTTCCGCGAGATCTCGCGCCCCGTCTACGGCGAGGCCATGGACGCCCAGCTCGAGCAGGCGAAGGAGAAGATGGGCGAGGGTCAGCTCACGACCCTGCTCCACTCGGGCGACACCTGGACGGTCGAATAGCCCGAACCGGTGGCTACCGGGACGAAACCACAGGTCAGGAGGGCCCGATTTGCCTCGGGTGTTATGCTGAGGGCCATGGCCGACGAGCGCAAGACGCAGACGAAGGACGAGGGCGAAGAGCAGAACGGCCGCGTGTGTGGCGAGTGCGGCATGAAGCTCTCCTCCTACAATCCTGGGCCCAACTGCTGGCAGCACACGATCGGCCACCCCTGGCGCGGCCCCTCGGCCAAGCCCCGCTACGACTGACGCGGGCTCCCTTGGAGCTCGCGGAGATGCGCCGGCGGCTCCAGGGCGCGCGCGTAGCGCGGCTGGCCACGGCGGACCCGACCGGCCGCCCCCACCTCGTGCCGATCGTCTTCGCCCTGGTCGAAGACCTGATCGTCACTGTGGTCGACGAGAAGCCGAAGCGGACGAAGCGGCTCCAGCGGCTGGAGAACGTCCGGGCCAACCCGCTCGTGACCGTGCTCGTGGACCACTACGAAGAGGACTGGTCGCGCCTGTGGTGGGTTCGGGTGCGGGGGGACGCCCGCGTCCACGAGGAGGGTCCGGAGCGCGAGCGGGCACTCGAGGCGCTGGCCGGGAAGTACGCGCAGTATCGCGACGCGGCTCCGCACGGCCCCGCGATCCTGATCGAGGCCCAGGAGTGGCTTGGATGGTCAGCGTCGGGGTGACCGGGCCCGTGCGCTAGGATGAGCCCCGTGAAAGCCCTGGTCATCTCCGCGGATCCCGACGTGCGGCGCCAGCTCGAGGTGGCGCTCCGAAGCGCCGGCCGGCAGGCGTCCGATCAGTGGGAGTTCCTCGAGGCCTCGAACGGCGTCCAGGGGATCCGCGTGGCATGGCGCGAGCTGCCCGACCTGGTCGTGGCGGACGAGATCGCCTCGGGCGCGGGTGCCTTCGCCGCGGCGAAGGACCTCCGAGGCCAGATGCGACCCTTCCCGGGCGCGATCATCATCGTGCTGGCCCGTCCCCAGGACGCGTGGCTGGCGAGGTGGGCCGGGGCCGACGCCTGGGTGACGAAGCCGGTGGACCCCTTCGAGCTGGCCGACCACGTGGTGCGGCTCACGGGTCGTCAGACCGTGGAGGAGGGAGCGTGAAGATCCGAGGCACGTGCGGCAACTGCGGGAAGGAGTTCCTGGTCGAGCAGGTGGTGGCGTCGCACGGGCACTGCCCCTGGTGTGGGAAGGCGTTCACCCGGGACTATACGGCCAACCTGGCCCGGGCCCTGGCCCAGGCCGATGCCGCCGGCGACGTCCTCGAGGACGCGTTGGAGGCGATCGCCGACATCCATCCGGCGATGGATCTCGACGAGGAGAGCGTGCTCGAGGCCATCCGGGAGCCGCTCCGGGCCCAGCGCCGCCGTCGCACCCCGGCCTGACCGCCATGCCCGGGAGGATCCGGGTCGGTACCTCGTCCTGGACCGACAAGACCCTGCTCGAGTCCGGGTGGTACCCGCCCGAGGCCGATACCCCCGAGGAGCGGCTGAAGCACTACGCGTCCGTCTTCCCGGTGGTCGAAGTGGACTCGACCTATTACGGGCTTCCCTCGGAGCGGAACTCGGGGCTCTGGGTGGAGCGGACCCCGCCCGACTTCACGTTCCACGTCAAGGCGTTCTCGGCGATGACCGGCCACCCCACCCGCCAGCGAGGCCTCCCCAAGGCGATCCGCGAGGCCCTGCCCGAGGACGCGAAGGACCGCCTCTACCCGAAGGACCTCCCCCAGGACGCGCTCGACGAGATCTGGGAGATCTTTCGCCGCGCCCTGATGCCGCTCCACTCCGCGGGGAAGCTGGGCGTGGTGATGTTCCAATACCCGGAGTGGTTCGTGCCCTCCAAGCGCTCGCGCGGGGAGATCCTGCGGGCGCGCGAGCGGCTGCCCGACTACGACATCGCCGTGGAGCTGCGCCAGGCGAAGTGGTTCGAGTCCGAGGAGGACGCGAAGAAGACGCTCGAGTTCCTGCGGGGCGAGGAGATCCCGTTCGTGTGCGTGGACATGCCGCAGGGGTTCTCCTCCTCGATCCCTCCGATCGCTGAGGCCACGAGCGAGAAGTACGGGCTCGTGCGGATGCACGGGCGGCGCGAGGAGACGTGGGGCAAGCGGGGCGTCCCCGTGATCGAGCGCTTCAAGTACGACTACGCGAAGGAGGAGCTGAAGGGGTGGGCCTCGCGGGTC
>DASUTZ010000176.1:0-4898 GCA_036374295.1 Actinomycetota bacterium | reverse complement strand
CCGCCATCACTCCCCCATGAAGAACACGAGCTTGAACTTGCCGATCTGCACCTCGTCCCCGCTGGCGAGCTGCGTGCTGTCCACCCGGTCGCGGTTGACGTACGTGCCGTTGAGGCTCCCCATGTCGTGGATGAAGAACCTCCCCTCCTTGCGGCGGAACTCCGCATGCCGCCGCGACACCGTGATGTCGTCGAGGAAGATGTCGCTCTCGGGGTGGCGCCCGGCCGTCGTCACGTCCTTGTCCACGAGGATGCGCGACCCCGCGGTGGGTCCCCGCTTCACCACGAGGAGGGCCTGCCCGGCCTGGAGCTCGTCCAGCGGGAGGAAGATCTCCTCCCCCGCTTCATCCTCGATCTCGGTCGCGGCCAGGCCGACCGTCGTATCGTCCTGGAGGGCGTGGCCGCAGTGCGCGCAGAAGCGCGCGTCGTCGGGGTTCCTCTCGCCGCAGCGGGTGCAGTACATCGGCCTCCGATCCGACCCGAAGCCTCAGGGAGAGGCTGAGGCGACTGTATCGGACGGTCCCAGAACGGTCAACGAGGGCTGGAGGGGCTCAGGCCCCCTCTTCTCCTCCCTCGGCGAACGACCGGTACCCCTCGGCGGTGAGCAGCTCCTCGAGCTCGGCCGGATCGGACATCTCGATCACGACCATCCACCCCTCGCCGTAGGGATCCTCGTTCACCAGCTCGGGCTGGTCCTCGAGGGCCGCGTTGCGCTCGGCCACGCGGCCCGACACCGGGCTGAAGATGTCCGAGACCGACTTCGTCGACTCGACCTCGCCGAAGGGCTCGCGGGCCCTCACCTCGGTCCCCTCCTCGGGCAGGTCCGCGTAGACGACGTCGCCCAGGGCGTCCTGCGCGAAGTCCGTGATGCCGACCCGGACCCTGTTCCCGTCCTCGGCCGCGGCCCACTCGTGCTCCTTCGTGTAGCGCAGGTCCTCTGGGTAGTCCATGGTCCTCCTCCGTTACGAGGCCGGGCGAGCGTATCGGAACGTGATCTCTCGACGCAACGCCGGCAGGCGCATGCGGTCGAGCTCCTGCGCCGAGATCGACACCCCCGGCTGGGCCTCGATCAGTGAGATCGGGCCCCCGGGGATCCCCAGGGCCTCGCGCAGCCCCGGCGGGTCGCCGATCGCCTCGATCCGGTACGGCGGCACGAGGTGCTCCCCATCGATCGTGATCCCGGCGTCCCCGGGGCCGAACCAGCTCGATGCGACGACGCGCACGCCGCTCACGGCGATGGCCTCGGCCCCCGCGTCGCGCAGCTCCTGGACGAGATCGAGCATCGGCTCCCACGACACCCGGGCCATCTGATCCGCGATGTCGACCCGGAGGCCCGGCCCCCGCACCTCGGTGGTCCCGGCCAGGACCTGGAGGTCCCGGAGCGTCTTCCGCGCGTCGCGCAGCGCGAGGTCCCCTCGCTCGGCCGTCCCCTCGTAGCGGAACAGCCTCAGCCGCAGATCGGCCAGCTGGCGCGCGAGCTGGTCGGCCTCCTCGTTGAGGTCGGAGAGGATCCGGGCCAAGTCCTCGGGCGCCTCCGCCGCCAGCCGGGCCGTGGCGTCCCCTCGGGTCCTCGCCTGCACCCCGACCAGCAGGCCCACAGCCAGCGCGACGACCACCAGTGCGATCCTCGTCTGCGTGCGGCTGGGGGGCCGCATCGTCGGCCGCCTCGGGCCCGGATCGTGGAGGTCGAGGTAGTCCATCAGTCTCGAAAGAGGGCGTGGCGGATCCCCGCCAGGCTCTGGAACATCCGGATCCCGAACACGACCACCACGCCGATCGTCAGGTCGGGCGTTCCCAGTCTATCGCCCACCCAGACGATGAACGCCGCCAGCAGGGTGTTCGAGAGGAACGCCACGATGAACTCCCCCTCCCGGTACCCGCCCTCGAGGCGGGACAGGAGGCCGGCCAGCACGGTGTCGAGAGCGGCCACGACGATGACGGGGAGGAAGGGAGCCAGCGCGGCCGGCAGGGTGGGCTGGAGGAGCAGCCCGATCGCCACCCCCGCCAGCAGAGCGATCAGTGCGATCATCGTTCCCCCTCCACCGGCACCGCGTACCGGAACTCCTGGAGACCCGGGAGCGCGGGGGCACGGAGCTCGTCCTCGGCCCGCATCGAGAAGCCGAGCCCGTAGATCTCCTTCCACACCGCGAACCGCTCGGCGATCTCCGATCCCTCCAGCCCGTCGAGCAGCGCCTCCTGGTCCCCGATCGCTGCGATCCGGTAGGGCGACGACACCGCCCGGTAGTTCACGAGGATCGCGCTCCCCGCCTTCCGGATCGCCGAGGTCGCGGTGAGGCGCCGGCCGTTCACCGAGACGGCCTCGGCCCCCGATCGCCACAGCGCGTTCGCCACAAGCTGGAGGTCCACGTCCTGGATCCTGAGGTCGGTCAGCTCGTCGCGGGTCGTCGCCGGCTTGGCGCTGTCGGAGAGCTCCACCACGACGCCGGGGCCCTCCACGTCCTCCAGCCCCACCTCCCGGCGCAGGCCCTCGAGCCTCCGGACGAGGTCGTCGACCTCCGAGGACCCCGCCCCCGCTCGCTTCCGGACGTCGTCCACCCGCGACGAGAGCCTGCTCACCTGCGTGGAGAGCTCGTGGATCGCCCCACGGCGTTGCTCGATGAGGCGCTCCAGCTCGGCCCGGCGGGCCGGCGACGTCTCCTCGCGGCTCCGCTCATGGAGGAAACCCACGCTCACGAGGAACCCGAAGAGGGCCAGGACGATCCAGAGACCGATGTGGACCCGCGCCTCCCTCATCGCACGCCCTCCAGCCGACGCTACCCTCGCAGCTCCTCCACCAGCGAGGCGTGGTCGGCGGCGAGCGCTCGGGCCGCCTCCTCCTCGTCGGCCTCCGCCCATACCCGCACGACGGGCTCGAGGGGGTGCGGCACGATCAGCGCCCAGTCCCGGCCCCGGAACCGCTTCACGCCGTCGATCGTCACGACGTCCTCCTCGGCGAAGCGCTCGACGAGCCGCCGCATCACGGCCCCCTTCGCCTCCCACGGACAGGGGACGTCGATCCGCACGACGTGGGTGCTGGGGAGGCCGTCCACGATCTCCCCCAGGGAACGGCCGCTGCGGATCAGGAGCTCGAGCAGCTTCGACAGGCTCATGACGGCATCGTAGGCGGGGAGGAAGCTCGGGAAGATGTAGCCGCCGCCCTCGGCGCCGGCGAAGGCGACGTCGCCCGCGTCGCTCGCCGTCGAGAGCGCCGCCGGCGAGATCCCCGTCCAGACGACCTTGCCTCCCCCCGCGCCCACGATCTCCTCCACGACCCGGCTGGAGGCGACCGGCACCGCGATCGTGGGCGCAGGGACCGCGTCGGCCACGAGGCGCACGAACGCCAGCAGGGCCTGGCTCAGCCCGATGACGCGCCCCCGCTCGTCCGCGAGCCACATCCGCTCGCCGGTGGGATCCATCAGCACGCCGAGGTCGGCACCGCCCGCGCGGACCAGCCCTCCGAGCGCCAGCAGGTGCTGCTCCTGCTGCTGACGGGTCAGGACCGAGCGCTCCTCCTCGACCGTGGCGTTGATGGCCAGCGTGTCCGCGCCCAGCCTCCCCAGCACCAGAGGGGCGGTGATCGCCGCGGAGCCCCACCCGTAGTCGATCACGACCTTGGGCCGGGCTCCTCGTACCGTCTCCGCGTCGACCACGCCCAGGATCCCGTCCAGGTAGTACTCGCGACCCCGCGCCGGGAAGGTGAGCTCCCCGATCTCGTGGTGGAACGCCCGGCGGAGATCGTCTCGGAAGAAGCCTCGCTCCACCTTCCGCTGGGCCGACGGGCCGATGTCGATCCCTCGCTCGTCGATGAAGACGATCTCGACCGACTGCGGGTCGCCCGGCGCGGTGCGGACGACGAACCCCCCCTCGGCGCGGCTGGTCCTGGCGTAGAAGCGCGTCACCGGGGTCGGGACCAGCTCCAGGTCGTGCGCGTTGACGCCGGCCGCGTTCACGCCCGCGACCATGGCCCGCTTGATCACCCGGGCGGTCCGGGTGGGGTCCCTCCCTGCCGTCAGGACCGACTTCTTCGGCATCGTGCTGGCGAAGGCCAGCGCCAGGCGCATCGCCATCTCGGGGGTGATGTCGATGTTGACGAGCCCGGCCACGCCCCGCTCGCCGAACAGTCCCTGCTGGGTGGTCGTCTCCCACACGATGCTCTTGGAGACGAGCGCCCCCGGGTCGATCCGCTTGAAGGGGAAGACCTTCACCCTCGGGCTGAGGACGGCCCCCTCGCCCACGTACACCTCGTCGGCTACCACGACCTCCTCCTCGAGGCGGGCGCCGTGCTTCACGTCCACGTTCTTGCCCACGACGCAGCCCCGGATCGACGCGGAGGATCCGATGTAGGCGCCGTCGTGGACGATGGCCCGGTGGACGAACGCTCCGGTCTTCACCACGACGCCCTTGCCCAGAACCGAGTACTCGTGGACCGAGGCGCCGGCCTCGATCCGGGCGTTCTCGCCGATGAGGACGGGCCCGTGGATCTGCGCGTCCGGATCGACCTCGGATCCCTCCCCCCGCCACACCCCGGTCTCCGTGCGGTAGCCGCCGATGTCCACGCGCACCTTCTGGTCGAGGATGTCGCGGTGCACCTGGAGGTATGCCTCGAGGTTGCCCACGTCGGTCCAGTAGCCCTCGGCCACGAACCCGTGCATGGGCAAGCCCTTGTCCAGCAGCAGCGGGAAGAGCTCGCCCGCGAAGTCGTACTCCTCGCCCGCCGGCACGTGGTTCAGGACCTCGGGCTCGACGACGTAGATCCCCGTGTTGATCGTGTCGCTGAAGACCTCGCCCCAGCCCGGCTTCTCCAGGAAGCGCTCGATCCGGCCCTCGTCGTCGGCGATCACGATCCCGAACTCCAGGGGGTTCTCCACGCGCTTCAGCACCACGGTCACGGCCGAGCCC
>DASUTZ010000175.1:0-5610 GCA_036374295.1 Actinomycetota bacterium | reverse complement strand
CGGAGGCCCGGGGAGCCAGCGGCGAAGAGCCAGGTAGAGCAGCCCCGCTCCGGCGGTGAGGATCGTGCCGAAGAGTATCAGCCCCAGCGTGCCGCCGACCGTGATGACCCCGACCACGTTGCCGTTCTCCGTCCGCACCCCAGCCTCCGAGAGCGCCGGATGCGCGACGGCAGCGCTGATCCTCATCGCGACGCGGGACCCCGCAGCCGCCGTGATGCCGGCGGCCGTGCCGGCCAGCGCCCCGATCGCCGGCAGGCGGAAGAGCGCCGGCGTAGACGGGCCATGCCCCGCCGCTGGGACCATGACCGGGTCATGCTCGCTCTCCTGTGTGTCCAGGTCAAGAGCCAGGCTCTGATCGTCACGGTCCCCGTCTGGATCAGCCCCCCTGGCGGCGCGCCTGGCGTCGGCTAGACTGAACGGCGGAGGCGTCGCCTAGTCTGGTCTATGGCGCGGGATTGCTAATCCCGTTGGGGGTTCAATCCCCCTCGCGCGTTCGAATCGCGCCGCCTCCGCTGCGCCCGTAGCTCAATTGGATAGAGCGTCTGACTACGGATCAGAAGGCTGGGGGTTCGAGTCCTCCCGGGCGCGCCACGATGAGGCGTTTTCGCAGTTCAGCGACCACTTTCGGGCGCTGCGTCGATCTCACGGGCTGGGTTCTGTCCGGCACGCTTCGTGTGCTCTGAGCCACGGGGAGCGGGTTCCTGGTTCATCGAGCTCAGCTCGTGGGGCAGGGGTGCTGCCGCAGGTAATGGCGGCACTCCTCGTCGGTGAGCCCCCGCGTCAGCTTCCGGTTCGCGATCCGGATGAGGTCGTCGAGGTCGAGCGCCCAGACGCGGACCGTCCCGTCGGTGCTGGCCGAGGCGAGCCTGGATCCGTCCGGACTGAACCGCGCCTGAAAGACCACGGATTCGTGACCCCTGAGCGTGAGCTCCTGCCGGCCGGAATCCACGTCCCACAGGCGTACGGTCCCGTCCCAGCTCGCGGTGGCGATGGTGGTCCCGTCCGGGGCGAACTCGACATCCCAGAGGAACCCGGTGTGCCCCGTAAGGGTCACCAGGGAATCCCCGGTAGCCACGTCCCAGACGTGCGCCCGCGACCCCCAGGTTTCGGCGGTGGCGAGGCGCTCGCCGCCCGGGTCGAAGGTGAGTTCGACGGCGGCCGTGAGGATCTCCTGCACGACCTCACCATCCCGCCAGTCCCAGATCTTGACGCCGCTGGCCTCGAGGTCGACCCGGTCGCGGTAGAAGGTCGCGGCGGCCAGGAGGCGTCCATCGGGGCTGAACTCGAGGGCCGGTACTTCGAAGCCGGGCTCTGGGAGGAACGCGACCTCGTCCCCCGCACGGTCGAGGATGAGGATCCCGTCTCGGTCCGACGAGACGGCGAGGTGGGTGCCGTCGGGGCTCCACGCGACATCCGACGGCCATGTTAAGACCACGTGTCGGCTGGGGAGCGTGAGCACCGTGTCCCCGGTGTCAGCGTCCCAGACCGTGACCCCCTGATCGGTCACCCCTGCGATCAGCGCCCCATCGGGGCTGACCTCGATCCGGAAGAACTGGGAGTGACCACCATGCTTGATCCAGAGCGCCTCCTCTCCGGTCTGGAGGTCCCAGGTCCTGACTGCATCCTCATCCACGGCCACGAGGTCACCTTCAGGGGTGAACGCCACGCCGCTCAGACCGCTTCCACTCCGGGCGGAGGCCAGCGGAAAGGTCCCCCACTGGGCGCCGCCGCCAAGGCTCACGTCCCAGACCTGGACGGTTGGAGCCGAGAGCCCGGCTCCCGTCATGACCCGGGAGCCGTCGGGTGAGAACGCCACGCCCCAGACGCCGGTGCTTAGGGCGTCCGCGGTGAGCGAGAGCACCTGCCGCGCCCCAGTCGGCGTGACCTCCCAGACCTTCGCCGTCCCGTCTGTGCCGCCGGTGACCAGGCGTGTCCCGTCGTGGGACCAGTCGAGATTCACCACGCCGCCGGTGTGGCCGTGGAGCGTGAACCGAGGCTCTCCGGTCTCCGCGTCCCAGATCCGAGCGGTCTGGTCCCAGCTCGCGGTGGCGATCCACCTCCCGTCCGGACTCCACGCGACATCGAGGGAGGGCAAGACGTGGCCCTCGAGCCTGAACCGCTCCTCGCCGGAGTCCACGTCCACGACGACGACCGTCCGGGGGGCATCGTTGATCGTCACAGCGAGCCTCGTCCCGTCCGGGCTGAACGACACGTGCCAGTACGTGGCTGCCTCGATCTCCGGGCGGATCTCGCCGGTCTTCACATCCATGATCCGCACCACGCCCTCGGTCCGCCACGCGGCGGCCAGCAGGGTCCCATCGGGGCTGAACGCCGCGCCCGCCACGTCCGAGTCTGAGGGCTCCTGCAGCATGACCGCGAGCTCCTCGCCGGTCTCCGGATCCCAGACCCTGGCGGCGCCGTCGCCCCCGGTCGTGGCCAGCATGGACCCGTCGTGGTTGAAGGTGACGTTCTTCACGTCGGCGTCGTGCCCATGCCATCTGCGCAGGGAGACACCCGTCTCGGCGTCGCGGACGTCGATGATGCCGCTCTCCTGCGGTCCCTCGGTGACGAAGGTGCTCCCGTCGGGGCTCCAGGCCACCTCACCGCCGACGTCGGGGACGCTGAGGATGATGCGGCTCGCGGCGACGGCGCGATGGAGCGCCTCCTCCGCCTCCGGCAACACGGAGCCGTCCACGGACCGGGTCCGGTCCACCGCCTCCAGGGCCAGCAGGATGCTTCGCTCGGGGTCGACGTCAAGGTTGGCGACCGCGGCCGCGGACAGCTCTCGGGCGGTGGCGATGCGGGCCTCTCTCTCGGCGCGCCCCCGCTGGTTGAGGGTGAGAGCCGTCAGGCCCGAGGCCACCAGGGCCAGGACGGCGAACACTGCTACCAGGGCTCGCAACCGGTAGATGGACCGATGCTCGAGCGCCGCCTCTCGAGCCTTCCTCGCCTCTTCCTCGACCCGTTCGGCTTCCCGCTTGGCCAGGGCGGCCTGGAGGTACTCCCGCTCGTCCCTGGTCAGCGCGAGGCGGGACGTCTCACTCCAGGCTTCGAACCCGGCGAGCCGCTCCCCCCGGAGGAGGAAGCTGGTCTCCCTTCCTCCCTCCGTCCACTCGGCGGCGGCGGCGGCCAGGCGGCGGTGGGTCTTGACGTCCTCCCGGGCGGCCTCGATCCACCCTCGGAGCCGCCCCCACTCGCGGAGCAGGGCCTCGTGGGCCACCTCCACGGTGGGTCCCCTGGTGGTCGGGTCCCGGTCGAAGAACAGGAGCCTGCGGGCCCCGAAGCCGTCGACGGCGGCCTCCATGGCCCCGGGGTCGACCTCCAGCGAGGCGAGCTCCGCCCGAAGCACGCGCCGCCGGGTGTCCTCGCTGCTCCCGTCCTCGCCGAGGGTCACGAGACGGAGGAAGAGCTGCCGGGCGGCCTCCTTCCCGGCCTCGCTGAGCCGCCCGTAAAGATCCTCGGCCCTGCTCCCCAACGCTCCGGAGATCCCTCCGATCTCGCGGTAGGCCTCCACGGTGAGGAGTCCGTCCCTGCGGCGGTCGAACAGCTCGAGGAGGGCGTGCTGGAGGAGCGGGAGGGCCCCCGGTCTCGCCGCCACATCGGCGATGATGTCGGCGAGGAGCGCGGGGTCGCTGCTAACCCCCACCGCCTCAGCGGGTCCGGAGACGGCCCGCTCGACCTCCTCAGGGGAGAGTGGGGTGACCGCCTCGCTGTTCGCGGCCAGGACGTCGCCGAACGGTTTGTAGAGGAGCGGGCGATCGTAGAAATCGGCCCGGAGGGTCACGACGGCCCGCACTCGGCTCTCCGGGCTCGTGACGGCGGTGTGGATGGCCGCCAGGAACCGGGCCCGCGCGTCCTCGTCCTCGACCAGGGTGAACAGCTCCTCGAACTGGTCGATGACCAGGAGGAGCTCGGACCCCTCGGGAAGGATCTCCGCGCCCGCCCGTGCGAGCCCCGAGTCGTCTCGCTCGAGCACCTCGAGGAGGCCCGGGAGCGGATCAACAGCGATCCTGGTGAGCGCCGCGGCCAGCTCCTCGAACGGGCGGGCTCCGGGGATCATGTCGACCACGAACCAGCGCTCCGATCCCGGGAGTGCCCCGCGTCGGAGGGCGGGGATCAGGCCCGCCCGCACAAGGGAGGACTTCCCGCTCCCCGAGGGGCCGACGACCCCGAGGAACCGGGGTTCCCCCTCGACCTCCGCCATCCGGGAGAGGAGCCGCTCGGCGAGCTCCTCGCGTCCGAAGAAGTCCGGGGCATCGGCCTCGAGGAAGGGGTGGAGCCCCTTGTAGGGGTTCCGGTCACCGACCCCCACGGCCGGCGTGACCCCCTCCCGGGCTGTCCCGAGCGCGGTTCTGGAGGCCGCCGCGAACGCGGCCACGTCCGGATACCGATCGCCCGGCTCCTTCGCCGTGGCTCGCTGGATGACGCCGTCCAGCGACGCCGGAAGGTCGGGCCGCATCGCGACGAGGGATGGCACCGGCTCCCGGAGCTGCATCTCGTCCAGCCGCTCCGGAGGCGCATCCGCGTACGGGTGCCGTCCGACCAGCAGCTCGTAGAGGACGAGGCCGAGGTTGTAGATGTCGCTCTTGGGCGTCGGGACCTCTCCGTGGAGCTCCTCCGGGGAGATGTAGTACGCGAGGGGGCTCGGGACGCCCCCCTCGGCGGGCCGATGGGGCGCCACTAGGTCCTTGGCGATGCCGAAGTCCGAGAGGTAGGCGTTCCCCTCGTCGTCCAGGAGGATGTTGGCGGGCTTCACGTCCCGGTGGACGATGCCCTGCCGATGCGCCGCGGCCAGGGCCTGGCCGGTCTGTTCGAGGATCGTCGCGGCTCGCGCCGGGTCGAGCGCTCCCTCGCTCAACGCATCGCGGAGGCTCCCTCCGCGCAGGAACCGCATCACGAGGTAGGCGCCATCCGGCTCCCGCCAGTAGTCGTATAGCGGCACCACGTGCGGGTGCTCCAGCCGGGCCACCAGCTGTGCTTCGGACTCGAACCGGCGGATGAACTCCGCGTCGTTGGCCAGCTCCGGATGGATGACCTTGACGGCGACCTCGCGTCCGACCTGAGGCTGGAACGCTCGGTGCACCGTCCCGAACGCGCCCGCTCCCACCTGCTCCAGCAGCCGGTATCCGCGGAGCGGCTCCCCGGCCGGCTCCAGGGGGAGGTCCTGTCTGAGGATCCCCTCCTGGAGGCGCTGGAGCTCCGGCGAGGGGTCGATCCCCAGCTCCTCAGCGAGGATCTCCCGGGCCCGCAGGAACGCCCCCAGGGCGTCCCCCTGCCGGCCGGACCGGTACAGGGCCAGCATCAGCTGTCCCCACAGGCGCTCCCGCAGTGGGTGGAGAGCCACGAGGGTCTCCAGCTCCGGCACGAGCTCCACGTGACGCCCCAGGTCCATCTCGGCCGAGATCAGCTCCTCGGTGGCCGCCATCCGCAGCTCCTCGAGGCGAGTGATGGTGCCGCGGAGCGAGGGCTGGTCGCTCAGGTCCTCGAGTGCGGGCCCTCTCCACAGGGCCAGGGCCTCTCGGTAGCGGCGGATCGCGCCGGCCGGGTCGCTCGTCGCGAGCCCTCTCGCTTCGTCGAGCAGGGCCTCGAACCGGAATGCGTCGATCTCGG
>DASUTZ010000174.1:0-13425 GCA_036374295.1 Actinomycetota bacterium | reverse complement strand
GAGATCGGTGTTGATCAGGATCTTCGTGTCGTCCCGCACGAGCCCGGAGATCAGCAGGTTCACGTCGCGGTACCGCCACGCGAAGGCGAGGCGACGGAAGAACCCGCCCACCTCGATGCCCCCCTCACCGTCGTAGGTGGTACGCGCGAACTCGTTCTCGCCCACCGGGAAGTCGAGCTCCTGCTGCTCGGTGCGCACGAGCGAGTAGGGGACGTCGGTCTCCTCCCCGAAGTAGACCCGGGGCTGCTCCAGCGAGGCCGCGAGATCGCCCGCCGGGGGGACGTCCCGCAGGAGGAAGCGCGGGGTGCCGGCCACGTCCAGCTGGTCCGCCCTGCTGGCCGCCGCGCCGAAGCCGTGCGTGTACACGAGGTGCCGGTTCTGCCACGTCTGCCCGCCCGGGATCGTGTCCTGCGCGATCTCACGGGGCGCGAGCATCGTCAGCACCTTCTCGCCGTCGATCTCATAACGATCCACGTCGACGTCCACGAATTCGTAGTAGGGGCGGATCCGCTGGAGCTGGAAGTAGGCGCGAGCCAGGGTGGCCGGGTTCCACAGCCTGATGTCCTCCACGGTCCCGATGTTCTCCTCGAGCTCCTCACGGGTCAGCTCCGGCTCCGCCGGGAACGACTCCGCCTCGACCACATCGAGCCCGTAGGCCTGCCGCGTGAACTCGATGTTCCTGGTGATGAACTCCCGCTCCCGCTGGAGCTCCTGGGGATCGACGCGGAAGCGCTGGATCGCGGCGGGCCAGACGGCGCCGGCCAGCACCGAGGTCAGCACCAGCAGCCCCAGCCCGATCGCCGGCAGGGCCCACCCGCGGAACCGGATGTTCACGAGGAAGAGGACGGTGACCACGATCGACATCACCACGAGGAGCTGAAGCGCCGGGAGTTGGGCGTTCACGTCCGTGTACGAGGCGCCGGTGACGGTGCCCCGCGGCGACAGGAGGAGGTCGAACTGCCCCAGGCGGTAGCCCCAGGCCCGGACCAGCACGATGAGCCCAAGAAGCACCGAGAGGTGCGCCTTCACCTGCGGGGTCACGCGCTCGGCCACGGCCCGGAACCGGATCCCTCCCCACAGGTAGTGCGCGGCCGCGGTCACCACGGTGACGGCCACCAGCGACGAGAACAGCCACGACTGCACGAACCGCTGGAACGGGAGCGAGAGCACGTGGAAGGCCACGTCGCGCTCGAAGACGGGATCGATCACGCCGAACGAGACCCTCCCCGCCACGCGCCACTGCTGATAGGCCTCCCACTGCGCGGCCACCCCGGCCGCGGCGAACAGCGCCAGGAGGGCCGAGACCCCCAGGAGCGCCCACCGCGTGTAGGGCTCGATGAGCGTGCGGTAGCGGTCCACGGCCTCCTCCCCCGGCGCGAACACCTGGTAGCGCGGCCGCACGGCCCGCGCGATCAGCAGGTTGGCGTAGAGGAGCGCGAAGAAGAGGGCGCCGAACACGGCCGCCAGGAGGGCCCTCGACCAGAAGATCGTCCAGAAGACGCCCGACTGCTCGACCTCCCGGAACCAGAGGATGTCCACGTAGAAGCCGGAGAGCGCGCCGAAGACGACCACGATCGCCAGGACGGCGCCGCCGACCCACAGCAGCCAGCGTCGCCGGGGCGCCGCGCGCCGGGGAGGTGGAGGTCGGTCCAAAACGTGGCCAGCCTATCAGACGGGCATCAGGCGGTTCCGCGGAGGAAGCGCAGGGCGGTCCGGACGTCCCTCACGGGGACGACCCGGATCCCGGCTCCCGCAGCCCGCGCCTCCTCCAGGTTCTCCCTCGGAACGAGGAAGACCTCGGCGCCCGCGTCTCTCGCCGCGCGTACCTTCTGGGCGGCGCCGCCGATCGCGTAGACGTTCCCGGCCAGGTCGATCGCGCCGGTGCCCGCGATCCGCCGTCCGTCCACCAGGTCCTCCTCGGACAGGAGGTCGTAGACGCCAAGGGTCCACATCAGCCCGGCCGAGGGCCCGCCGATCTGGCCGCTCTCGATCTCGACCTCGAAGGGGAAGGGCTCGATCAGGATCACCCCGATGATGGGACGGCCCTCTTCTTCGGACATCCGCGGGCGGATGCGGACGGTGCGCTCCTCGCCTCCGGCCTCGACGGTGAGGGCCAGCGCCCGCCGGGCCTCGGTGGCGACGATCGCCCGCGACACGTCGTCCACGTCGTCGACGGGATCGTCCCCGACCGACACGATGAGGTCCCCCGGGAACAGCTTCCCCGCGGCGGCGGTCCCCCCGAGGACGTTCTGCACGAGCGCGCCCGGGCCGTGCTCCTCCGGGTAGTCGGTGAGGTCCGTGGCCGCGATGCTGACGGCCGCGATCTTGCTCTCGTCCATCTGGGATCGCGTGAGCCGCTCGTGCTCGCGCTCGGTGCGCTGGCCCAGGATCGCCTCCTCGGGGACCAGCTCGACGGCCGGGTCCCATCCCGCCCACGCGGCGTGGAGGACGGTGGCACGAGGGATGCTGACGGTCGTCAGCAGGAGCCTGCCTCTGGGCTCGCTGACGCTCACACCGTCGAGCTGGATCCGGGGGAAGACCTCCTCGGCCGATCCAGGCCCGATGGTGAACATGCCGATATCCACGAGAGAGAGGGCCGTCGCGAGGGAGACGAGCGGCAGCGCGGAGAGCAGGAGTCGGCGCATGCGGATCAATCGTACGCCGGGGAGCATGGAATCCCTTCGGATGGGAACATCGGGGTCATGGAGCTCTTCCTCCTGGCGCTGACGGCCGCGGTCGTCGGATGGCTGCTCTGGCAGCTGACCGAGGGGTCGCGCGACCACCGCTGGACCGGGATGACCGAGCCCCCCGCTCCGGACGCCGACGCCGGCCTCCGATCGCTCCCCAGCACCCCCGACGAGCGGACGCATCCGCTCGTCGCCGCGACGCTCCTCGTCTTCTCGATCCTGATCGTGGCCTTGGGGGTCGCCGCGGGCGTGTACTTCGCCGGCCGCTTCGTGATCGAGCGGCTCGGCCAGATGCTCGGGCTCTAGGGCGTCACGTCCCGGATCTCGCTCACGAGGGAGCCCGAGATCAGCTCGTCGTCGCGAAGCCTCCCCTCGAGGTTGTACTCGCCCGCGAAGCTCTCGATCGCCGCCCGCGTGGCCTCGTCGTACGCGCCGTGGGCCTCGCCCCCGTAGCGTCCGAGCCGGGATAGGCGCCGCTGGAGGTCGGATACGAGCTCGGGGGTGGCTTCCAAAAGCGGGTCGTTCCGCACCAGGATCTCGCGGTCGTAGACTCGGGCGAGCCTGGCGAGCTCGGTCACCGCGTCGGGGTGGTCGTCGATCCGGAGGTCCACGTATCGGTCGTTGTAGCCGCCGTACCCGCCTCCCTCCCGGACGACGAGGATCGCGGCCGACTGGCGTCCGCGGCGGTCGCCGCCGGCGGCATCGCCGGCGGTGACCGCCGCCAGCAGCCGGTCGAGGAGATCCCCCTCGGTCGCCTCGTAGGCCCGGGCCATCGCCTCCACCACCTCCGGGCCCACGAGGATGTTCCCCTGGCAGGCGAAGCCCTCCCCGGTGTGCCCGCCGGCCCACTCCATGCACCCCTCGCCGGTGAACGTCGCCACGATGCCGTGCGCGTCCACCATCCCGACCTGCCGCTGCACGCGCCCGTCGTCCTCGTCCAGCATCTGCCTGAGCGCCTCGTTCGCCTCGGCCCCGCCGGCCATCAGCTCGAGGCCGCGGGGGCCGAACGAGGTGTTGGCCCAGGCCTGCGTGGCCACCGCCCCGACCCCGGCGCGGGCCCACGGCACCACGGCCCCCACCGCGGGGAACTTCGAGGCGACGCCCACGCCCCAGTCCCCCGCCTCGAGGTCTGCGGCCACGATCGAGAACGTCATCGCGCGAACAGCCCCGGGACGTCGGCCGGCAGGTCGAGACACTTCCCAGCCCCCAGCACGACCGTCTCCAGCGGCGAGTCGGTGAGGTGCACCGGCACCTCGCACTCCTGGGCGATCCGCATGTCCAGCCCCCGCAGCAGCCCCCCGCCTCCCGTGAGGAACATCCCGCGCTCCAGGACGTCGTGGCCCAGCTCGGGCGGGCTCGAGGCGAGCGTATCCCGCGCGGCGTCGACGATGTGCGCGACGAGGTCCGAGATGGCCTCGCGGATCTCCTCCTGGGTGAGCTGGACCTCCTTGGGCATCCCCGACGTGATCTCACGGCCCCGGATCGAGTAGGGGGGGACGCCGCCGGCGGGGTAGGCCGTCCCGATCGCGATCTTCACGGTCTCGGCGGCACGCTCGCCGACCGCCAGCCCGTACCGCTGCCGGAGGTAGTGTTGGACCGCGTCGTCGAGGTCGAAGCCTCCCACCCTCGTGGAGCGGGCCTCGACGATGCCTCCCATCGAGATCATGGCCACCTCGGTCGTGCCGCCGCCCACGTCCACGAGGAGGTTCCCCAGCGGCTCGTGGATGGGGAGGCCCGCCCCGATTGCCCCGGCCATCGGCTCCTCGATCAGCTGGACCGACCGGGCACCGCTCGAGATCGTGGCCTCGCTCACCGCGCGGCGCTCCACCTCGGTGATCGCCGACGGCACACACAGCAGGACCCGGGGCTTGTGGAACCGCGTGGCCCCGACGCGGCGCAGGACGAGCCGCATCATCTGGGCGGTGAGGTCGTAGTCCGTGATCGCCCCGCTGCGCATGGGGCGGACGGCGACGATGTTGGCGGGGGTGCGGCCGATCATCTCCCAGGCCTCCTCGCCGACGGCCAGCACCGACCCGTCCCGGCCGTTCACGGCCAGCACGGTCGGCTGGTTGAGGATGATGCCGCGCTCCTGGGAGAAGACGAGCGTGTTGGCGGTCCCCAGATCGATGGCGAGATCCCCGGCTCGCATCCGGCCATTCTAGCCCCCGGCCCACCCAAGGCCCCGGCCCACCCAAGGCCCCGGGCGGCCTCTCAGGCTAGGGCGCCGCCGCTGGAGAGGTAGCGGGAGCCGTCGGGCATGGCGCGGCTGGCCATGAACACCGTCCTCGAGACGAGGCGGAGGCGCAGGCGGATCGCCTCCTGAAGCGCGCCCCAGTTCGTCGTGGGGACGATGAGCGAGAGGCGGCTCGGGCCGGCCGCGATCCCGGCGCGGAGAAGGTCGGGGGTGTCCCGGCCGTCGCGGATCGCGGCCGGCCCGAGCTTCCCTTCCGGCCACGCGTACAGGTACCCGAGGGGATCACCCCCTCGCCGCAGGGCGATCCCCCTCGCGTGCGCGCGAAACAGCTCGTGGTCCTCGGGCCTGGCGATGCCGCGCACCTCGCGGTCGAGCTCGTTCACCCACGGCTGGTCCCCCGCCGTCAGCTCGTCCGCTCCCTCGGGCATCTCGACCCTGGGAGCCTCTCCCTCGAACTCCATCGAGTGCCAGATGGGGAACATCGAGCGTCGCATGTAGACGGTCTGCGCGCCCGGGAACGGGCTGGCCACGACGCTGAAGATCGAGGAGCCGTGGCCCCAGGTCAGGGCCTCGTCGAGCAGGGCCGACCCGATGCCCGCCCCATGATGATCCGGCGCGACCCACAACTGCGAGAGGAACCAGACCCCCTCCCGGATGATCGCCGAGGAGAACCCTACGGGATCGGTCTCCTCGGCCACGAACACCGCGCCCGTCTTGTGCACGTGCCGGATCGTGAACGTGGCCCCGTCCGGGTCGACGGGGAACTGATGCAGGGTCTCGGGCTCGTAGTGGCGCGCCAGCCACTCGCGCCCGGCCACCTGGATCTCGGCCAGGGCGCGGAGGTCCGACTCCTCGGCCGGGCGGATCCGCATGGCGAGGGCGAGCCTACAATGGACCCGATGGCCGACGAGCCCTTCTCCGACGACATCTTCAAGGACGTGCCCCTCTTCCGGGAGCTCCAGCGAGTCCTCTTCTCGGGCACGGGCCCCGTGAACTGGGAGCTGGCCCGACAGGTGGGGATCGCCACCGCAGTCGGCGACCGCCCCGACCCCGAGCCCACCGACGAGGACCGAGCGATGCTCGAGCCGGTCGTCCGCGCCGCCGAGCTCGCGGTGGCCGACCTCACCGGGCTCGAGGCCCCGCCCGAGGTCTCCAAGATCCGTCCGGTCCGACGCGCGACGTGGGTCGAGGCGAGCGTGACCGGCCTCCGGGGCCTCTTCGAGCCAGGCGCCGAGAAGCTGGGGAAGCTGATGCTGGAGGCGCCCGGCCACGAGCTCGGCGGCGAGAGCGCCCCGGGTCTGGAGGGCCTGGCCGGCCTGGGCGCCCTCATGGGCCGGATGGGGCCGCTCCTCATGGGCACTCAGGTCGGGATGGTATTGGGGATGCTGGGGCGCCGCGCCCTGGGGCAGTACGACCTGGCGGTCCCCCGCGAGGGAGGGGACGCCCTCCTCTGGGTGATCCCGGCGCTGGCGGAGCTGGAGCGCGAGTGGGACCTCCCCCGCGACGACGTCCGGGCCTGGGTCGCCGTCCACGAGGTGGCGCACAGCTTCCAGCTGGGTCGCGACTGGGTCCGGGAGCACTTCCTGGAGCAGATCCGAGAGCTGGCGGCCGGGATGGAGTTCGATCTCTCGGGGCTCGAGGAGCGGCTGGCCGGGGTGGACCTCTCCGACCCCGAGCGGCTCCAGGAGGCGATCGGGGACCCGGCCGACCTCCTGGGGCAGAAGCTCACCGACGAGCAGCGCCTCCTGATGCGGCGGGTCCAGGCGCTGATGGCCGCGGCCGAGGCCCACGCCGACCACGTCCTGGAGGTCCTCGGCGAGCGGATGCTGACGCAGGCCGCACGCATCGAGGAGGCCATGCTCCGTCGCCGCGAGGACCGGAGCGAGCACGAGCGGATGGCCGAGCGCCTCCTCGGGTTCGAGCTGACCGACGAGCACCTCCGCCTGGGCCGCGCGTTCGTGGAGCGAGTGGTCGAGGCCACCGACGAGCGGGTGCTGGCCTCGATGTGGGAGAGCGCCGAGAGCCTTCCCTCGATGCCGGAGCTCGAGGAGCCCACCCTCTGGCTGTCTCGCATGGCCTGAGCACGAGCCGCTCCACCCCCTCTGCTATCCTCGCGCCGTGCCCAAGGCGGAGCTCGTGTTCGGGAACGTCCTGGACGGACGGGTCTACGAGGCGAACGGGGTCGAGGGACCCTCGTTCGTGTACGGCTTCAGCGCCCCGGGGCGGGCCCTGCCGTTCGCCGTGGTCCGCCACTGGAAGGCGCCGCAGGGCGTCGTGGTCGAGGGCTTCGAGATCATCAGCCCGAACGGGACCACGGCCTACCACAGCCCGACCACGACCCGCAGGATGCCCGGCCAGATGGACCTCACCGAGATCGTCGACGTGGTGGAGGACGCGGTCCTGCCGGAGCTCGGGGTGTACGTCGTCTCGTTCCTGATCGACGGCGAGGTGGAGGGGCAGGTCGAGTTCCAGTACGTGCTCCAGGAGGCTCCCGACAAGCTCCCCAAGGAGCTCGAGGACGGCTTCCGCAAGACCGACGTGATCTGGGTGGGGGTGGACCGAGACGGGAGGGACGAGACGATCCCCGCCTGGTTCGCCTATCAGCAGGGTCGCGTCTACCTCCTCCACGCGATCAAGGACGACTCGCCGGAGCAGCGTGTGCCCGGGGCCGACGACGCCACCGACCTCCTGGTGATCACGCGGCACAAGTACCGCGACACGAGGCTGAGCAGGCTCCACGCCACGGCGAGGGTGATCGAGCCGAGCGACGGGGACTTCGCTCGGTACGCCGGGATCCTGGCCGACCGTCGGCGAGACCGTCACGGGCCGCCGGAGGAGGCGATCGCGTCGTGGCGGCAGGGCCACGTGATCCTCGAGCTCATCCCGCTCGTCCCCGGCTGAGCCGGGAGGACATCCCGCTCGACCGGGAGGACGTAGAACCAATGGTGCCGAGCGGGATGAGCCGATGAGCCGCAGGGTGGGTCTGCGAGGAAACCCGCTCTGGACCACCGCTCCCTCGGCGCTGCTCCACACCCCGGGCCTGTGGACGGCCGTCGCGGCGGGCACGCTCCTCTTGGCGGTCGCCGCCACGTTCGCGCCCGCGTTCCTATCGGCCACCGAACGGGAGCTCCTGACCAGGGAGATCGACAACGCCTCCGTGACGCGGTTCGGCGCGGGGATCTCGTTCCAGATCAGCAGCCTGCCCCTGGACCGCGCCGTGCGCGGTCGACCCCTCCACGTCGAGCAGCGGCGGGTCTTCTCGAGGCGGGTGTCGGAGGATCCGCGCCTGGGATCCGTGGTCGAAGGCATCCTCAGCCCCGAGATCGAGGCCGCGGCCCAGAACGGATCGAGGTCCCGCACCGCCAAGCTGATGTTCCGGACGGACGGAGCCCGCCACGTCCGGATCCTGGAGGGCGAAGCGGAGGGCGTCCTCATCCCGGAGCTGCTGGCGCGGGGGCTGCGGGCCGGCCCCGGCGCCTCGATCGACGTCCGCTATCAGGGCGGGCCCCCCGTCCGAATGACCGTGGGGGGGGTGTACGAGACGCTGTACACGACACCCCGGACGGGCTTTTGGCGGTCATGGTCCGAGGAGATCTGGCCCTGCATCGGCTGCGACCCGCCGCCCCAGCCGATCCTCGTGGACCGGCCCCAGCTGCTGGGCGCGATGTCGACGCTGGGCGTGGAGTCGGCGGTCTTCGCGTGGGACGCCCCCCTCCGCGTCGGGGGCCTCACGGCCCCCGACGCGGAGGGGGTGGCTCGCACCTTCTCCGCGTTCCTGGCCGAGGCCACCGGGGTGCCGGGCGCTCCCTCGGAGGGAGCGGAGATCCTGCTCTGCTGCGGGTTCCGCTTCGAGCCGTTCCGAACGAGGACCTCCCTCACCTCGGCGATGCCGGCGGTCCTCACCATCGTGGACCGCCGAATGATCGCGCTGGAGGGCCCCGTCCGCGTGCTGAGGCTGGCCGGCGTGCTGGTCGCCGTGGTCACCGTGGCCGCGGCAGGGGCCTTCGCCACCGCGGCCCGGCGGCGCGAGTACACGCTCCTGTACGCCACCGGCCTCCGGACGAGCAGCGTGGCGCTGAAGGGCTTCCTGGAGTCCGTGGCACCCGCCGCCGTCGGCGCCGCGGCCGGCCTCGGACTGAGCCTCCTGCTCGTTGCCTGGCTGGCGCCGGAGGGCCCGATGTCCGGGCCCGCCCTCCGATCGACGATCGGCTGGGCCGCGATCGTCTGGGCGGCGGCCGCCTCGTTGGTGGGCGCGGTGACGGCAGCGCTCTTCCGACGGCACGCCGAGGTCGCCCACCGGACCGGGATGGGGCTGCCATTCGACGTGGCCCTTATCCTGGTCGGGGTCTACCTCCTCGATCGGATCACCGGCACGGGGGCGTTGGTCGTCGATCCGGAGACCGGCATCGAGACCCCCAGCCTGGCGCTGCTCGCGCTCCCGGTCGCCGGCCTGGCCGGCATCGGAGGACTGGCCGCCCGCGCCTTCCACGTCGGCCTCTCACGGGCCCGAGAGAGGCTGCGGATGCGATCGGAGGCCCTCTACCTCGCCGTCCACCGCCTGGCCGGAGCTCGGCGCCTCGCCCTGCTCCTGGTAGCGACGGGCGCGGCCAGCATCGGCCTGCTGCTCCACGCCCTGACCGTGGCCCGGTCGCTGGATGCGACCGTCCACGCGAAGTCGCGGGTCTTCGTCGGGAGCGAGGTGGCGGCGCAGATCGACCCCGAGTTCGTCCCCAGCCGCGAGTACGGCCTTCCCCACACCGTGGTGACCCGCTGGCGGTCGGGAGGGCGGTTCGCGTCCACGGGCCGGCAGTTCGACGTCCTCGCCGTGGACCCCGACACGGTGCCAGGGGCGGCCTTCTGGGACGACTCGTTCGCCTCCGTGGCCCTCGAGGAGCTGATGGCCCGACTGGAGGCCCCCGGCGACGGAGCCCTTCCGGTGATCGTTGCCGGCCACCGCGACGATCTCCCCGAGCGCACCACGCTGATCCTCGGCAGGACCGAAGTCTCCGTCCGGATCGTCGCCACCGCTCGGGCGTTCCCCGGCATGAGCTCGGGCGATCCTCTCGTGGTCGTGGGCGAGGAGGCTCTGAGGGGGGGCGGCCCCTCGGGCCCGCTGGTCGGCGGGCGCGCGACCGGGGCCGTCTGGGTGCGGGCCTCCCCTCGGGCCGCGGCGCGCCGGCTCATCGCGGCGGGGATCCATCCGGACGACATCCTGACGGCCAGGCGGGTCGAGGACCTGCCCTCGATCGAGGCGGCCGTCGGCACCTTCGCCATCCTGGCGGGGCTGGGGCTGGTGAGCGGCCTCCTCGTTCTCGTGGTCCTGATCATGTACGTGCAGGCCCGACAGCGGGCTCAAGTCGTCTCCTATGCACTGGCGCGCCGGATGGGGCTTCGCCGAGGCGAGAACGTCCTGGCCCTCGGGCTCGAGGTGGGGACGATGCTGCTGACCTCCTTCCTAGTGGGCGCCGTGGTTGGTGTAGGGATCTCGTTCTTCGTCGTGCCCCAGATCGACCCCCTCCCCGCGATCGCCACGGACCCCCTCATGAGGTCGCCCGTGACCGCCTCGATCCTGACCCTGACGGCCCTGGCGGCCTGCACGGCGATCGCCTCGTGGCTGGCGGAGCGGGCGGCCCGTCGGACGAATGTGGCGGAGGTGATGCGCGTTGCCGAGTGAGTGGGCGGCGCGATGCCACAACCTCGAGAAGGTGTACCGGACGGCCACGGCTACGGTGCACGCTCTGAAGGGCGTCACGCTCGAGCTCCCGCGGTCGAGGATGACGGCGGTTGCCGGCCCGTCGGGCAGCGGGAAGTCGTCCCTCCTCCGGCTGCTGGCCGGGCTGGATCGTCCGACCTCGGGGACCCTCGAGGTGGACGGCGTGCAGCTCCACAGGGCGACCGGTCGCGCCCGGCGAGCGTTCCGCCAGCGCCGGGTGGGGTACGTCTTCCAGCGCCCCTCCGACAACTTCATCCCCCACCTGACCGTGGGACAGCACCTCGCGATGGCGGCCCGATCCGCGGGAGAGGGAGCCCACCCTATGGAGGAGGTCGCCGAGCAGCTGGGCATCGGGGGTCGCCTGGACCACCTGCCCTCCGCCCTCTCGGGGGGGGAGCAGCAGCGGGCGGCCGTCGCGCAGGCCCTGGTCCGAGGGGCCGACATCATCGTCGCGGACGAGCCCACCGCGGACCTCGACACCACGTCCACCGAGATCCTGCTCGCACGGCTCTCGACCCTGGCCTCGGAAGGCCTGACGATCATCCTGGCCACGCACGACGCCAGCGTTCGTCGGGCGGCCGACCACGTCGTCGAGCTCGATCACGGCTCCGTCGTCTCGGCCACTCGCCGTCATGCCCCCACATCGGCCCGTGCGAGCGTCCGGGGGGCGGCGGCCCCGCTCCTCGTCACCGCGACCGGGCTGGTCCGCTCGTTCGCGCGCGGCCCCGAGACCGTTCACGCCGTGGACCACGCCGACCTGGCGCTGCGGGAAGGAGAGGTCGTGGCGCTGGTGGGACGATCGGGGTCCGGCAAGACGACGCTCCTCGACCTCCTGGGCGGCTGGGAGCGGCCCGACGCCGGGACGATCACGTGGCACGGGCAGGAAGCGGCCCGTGAGCCGGCCTGGGAGGACGTCTCCATCGTCCCCCAGCAGCTCGGCCTCATCGAGGAGTTCTCCCTTCGCAGGAACGTGGAGTACCCACTGCGGCTGGCGGGCGTCCCAGGCGCCGATCGGAGGGTGGATGGGCTGTTCGAGAAGCTGCGCCTGGCCCACCTCGGGGACCGCTTCCCAGGAGAGGTCTCGGTCGGAGAGCAGCAGCGGGCGGCCCTGGCCCGGGCCGTGGCCAGGCGGCCTCGCCTCCTCCTCGCCGACGAGCCGACGGGGCACCAGGACCGCGAGTCGGCCCGAGCGGTGGCCGTGGTCCTGAGCGAGGCCGCCTCCGAGGGAACCTGCTGCCTCGTGGCCACCCACGAGGAACACCTCAGCGCGTTCGCGGACCGCGTGATCAGGATGGCCGACGGACGGCTGTCCGCGGACGGAGGCCGTCCCTAGCCGCCGCGAGGCAGGAAGCCGACCCGCTCGTAGACCGACTTGAGCGTCTTGGCGGCGACCGCCTGGGCCTTCCCCGCGCCGATCTCCAGCTGCCGGGCCAGCTCGGCCGGGTCGCTCCGCAGGGCGGCGTACCGCTCCTGGATCGGCCGCAGGAACTCGATCACGGCCTCGGCCAGGTCTCCCTTGAAGTCGCCGTAGCCCTTCCCCTCATACTCGACCTCTAGGACCGAGACGTCCTTGCCCGTGGCCACCGCCATGATCGTGAGCAGGTTCGAGACCTCCGGCTTGTCCTCGCGGGCAACGATCTCCCGGCCCGAGTCGGTCACCGCCGAGCGGATCTTCTTGCGGAGCACGTCCGGCTCGTCCGCCAGCCGCAGGACTCCCTGCTGCGACGGTGCGGAGGCGGACATCTTGGACGAGCCGTCCTGGAGGTCCATGATCCGGGCCCCCACTCGAGGGATGGCGGCCTCGGGGAGCACGAACGTCTCCCCGTACCGCGCGTTGAAGCGCCCCGCGATGTCACGCGTCAGCTCGATGTGCTGACGCTGGTCCGCTCCCACGGGGACGCGGTCGGCCTGGTACATCAGGATGTCCCCGGCCTGCAGCACCGGGTAGGTGAAGAGTCCGGCGCTGACCGAGCCCTCCCCGTAGCGGGCCACCCGGTCCTTGAACTGCGTCATGCGGCGCAGCTCCCCGAACCCCGCGAGTGTCCCCAGCACCCACGCCAGCTCCGCGTGCTCGTGTACGTGCGACTGGACGAAGAGCGTGCAGCGCTCCGGGTCCAGGCCCGCTGCGATCAGGCTGGCGGCCATCCTCACCGTGGCCTCCCGGAGGGCGCCGGGCTCCTGCGGGACCGTGACCGCGTGGAGATCCACGATCACGTAGAAGGTGTCGAACTCGTCCTGATCGGCCACCCACTGGCGGACGGCGCCGATCAGGTTGCCGATGTGGATCTCACCGGTGGGCTGGATGCCGGAGAGGACACGCTTCCCGTCGGTCATGCCCCGGACTCTCCCACGCTGGCCGCGGGCTCCGCAACGAACCGCCCCAGGGATCGGGCCAGCGCGGCCACCTCTGCCACCAGCGCGTCGAGGTCCCCGTCGGTCAGCGCCTGAGGGCCGTCGCAGAGGGCTTCGTCCGGCCGGGGGTGGACCTCCACCATGAGGCCGTCGGCGCCCGCCGCGATCGCCGCCTTGGCCATCGGCGCCACGAGGCTGCGCTGGCCGGTGGCGTGCGACGGGTCGGCGATCACCGGGAGATGGCTCGCCTCGCGGGCCACGATCATGCCGGCGAGGTCGAGCGTGTTCCGGGTGGACGGCTCGAAGGTTCGGATCCCCCGCTCGCACAGGACGATGTCGCTGTTCCCCTGCTGGGCGACGTACTCCGCGGCCATCAGCCACTCCTCGACCGTCGCCGACAGGCCGCGCTTCAGGACGATCGGCTTGCCCGTCTGTCCCACCTCCTGGAGCAGCGGGAAGTGATGCATGTTCCGGGCGCC
>DASUTZ010000173.1:0-4279 GCA_036374295.1 Actinomycetota bacterium | reverse complement strand
CCCGCCAGCGGCGGGGCCCGCCCGCCCCGCTATCCTCCCCACGTGGATCAGGTCACCCCCGCCCTGCGGAGCCTCGAGCGCTCGTCGCTGGACTTCGAGGTCGTGCGGACCGAGCGGCCGAGCAGCGTCGAAGAGAGCGCGTCACTCCAGGGCATCGAGGTGGATCAGCTGCTCCGGACGATCGTGGTCCGGCGAGCCGAGGACGACTACGTGTTCGTGCTCGTGCCCGGGGGTCGGGAGATCGACTGGCCGCGCCTGCGGAAGCACCTCGGCGTGAGGCGCCTGTCGCTGCCTTCCGTGGACCAGGCCCGGGAAGCCACCGGCTACGAGCGCGGCGCGATCACGCCGCTCGGGTCGGCCCGGCCGTGGCCCGTGATCGCGGATGCCTCGATCCCGGCGGACCGGCGCGTGGCGATCGGGGGCGGCGCGCACGGCGTGAACCTTCACGTGGTCGCGGGCGACCTGATCGAGCACCTGGGGGCCGACGTTGCCGAGGTCACGAAGCGCGCTTGAGCGTGGCGACCGCCTGCGCGCCGACCCTATGATGGCCCGACCGTCATGACCCAGACGCAGGACACCACTCCGGCTCGGCTCGGCCTCCCCGAGGGCGCCCGCGGCGTCCTCCCCAGCCAGGCCCTGGAGCGGGCCATCGACCAGGGCATCATCGACGCCGGCGACTACCGCGTCCCCGACGAGGCGATCCAGCCCGCCAGCGTCGACCTTCGGCTCGGCGAGACCGCGTACCGGATCCGCTCGAGCTTCCTCCCCGACAAGCGGCCGGTGGAGGTCAAGCTCAAGGAGTTCGTGGTCGACGAGCTCGACCTGCGGCGGGACGGCGCCGTCCTCGAGACGAACCGGCCCTACCTCATCCCCCTGATCGAGCGGCTCAACCTCCCCCCGGGCGTGCGGGGCAAGGCCAACCCCAAGAGCTCCACCGGCCGGCTCGACGTCTTCACCCGCGTCATCACCGACGAGGGGTTCCGCTTCGACGAGATCCGCGAGGGCTACGCGGGGCCGCTGTACCTCGAGGTCGTGCCCCTGTCCTTCACGGTGAAGGTCCAGCACAAGCTCGCGCTGAGCCAGCTGCGCCTGTCGATCGGCAACGCGAAGCTCACCGACGAGGAGATCCGCGAGGTCCACGCGAGCGAGCCGCTCCTGTTCGTGGAGGGCGCCCCGGCGCCCGACCAGGACCTCGCCACCGCGGACGGGCTCTTCCTGGGGCTCGACCTCCGGGGCGACGCGAACGGCCGCGTCGGGTATCGGGCGAAGGACTACGCGCCGGCGATCGAGATGGCTCGCACCCGGGCTTACGAGTGGGAGCGGTACTGGGAGCCCGTCTACAAGGAGGAGGGCGACCGGGTCGTCCTGGCGCCGGAGCACTTCTACCTCCTGCTGTCCGAGGAGGCGGTGCGGATCCCGCCGGGCTTCGCGGCCGAGATGGCCGCCTACGACCCGACCAGCGGGGAGCTGAGGACGCACTACGCGGGGTTCTTCGATCCCGGCTTCGGGTTCGACCGCGAGGGCCGCTTCCAGGGCTCGCGCGCCGCGCTCGAGGTGCGGGCGCACGACGTGCCCTTCCTGATCGAGCACCGCCAGCGCGTCTGCAAGCTCGCGTTCGAGCGCATGGCCGAGGAGCCCGAGGTGCTCTACGGAGAGGCGATCGGCTCCTCGTACCAGCAGCAGACCGACACGCTCGGCAAGCACTTCATCCAGCCGCCGGCGTAGCGTTCAAGGTTCGGCCCGATATGTGCCGATAGGCCCAGCATGTCCGACCGTCCCGGCAGGTACCTGGAGGTTCGCCGCAACTCCATCGCGATCGTCCTGATCGCAGCCTTCGCCGTCGGCTTGATGCTGATCATGATGGGGCTCTTCTCCTGGCCGATGATCCTGCCCGGCCTCCTTCTGATCCTCTACTTCGACGGGCAGACCAAGGACGGCCGGCTCCTCGACCCCACGTCTTGGGTCCGGGGTCTCCACGGCGAGCGGGCGGTGGCCAAGGCGCTCGAGCGGCTCCCCGCCGGCTACCGGGTCATCCACGACCTCGACATCGGTCGGGGGAACGTGGACCACGTCGTGATCGGGCCCACGGGGGTCTTCGCCATCGAGACGAAGGCTTGGAGCGGACGGCTGCTCGCCCGCGCGGGCCGCCTCCTCCACAACGGGCGTGACGCGGCCGAGACCAGGAGGCAGGCGGTGAGCGGGGCGTTGGCGGTGCGACGCCACCTCGACGCCGCGGGCATGTCCCACACCTGGGTGGAGGCGATCATCGTCTCGACGCGAGCGCTCGTGGAGAACGGGGAGCTGGAGCTGCCGCAGACGAAGGTGCTGGACGTCAACGCGCTCGTCCCGCACATCGAGCGGTCCCGCCAGAGCCTGTCGCCCGAGCAGGTGGCCCGGGCAGCCGACGCCGTGACCCGGCCGCTCGGGACCCTCTCCGCCTGACCCTCTAGACGTCGGGGACCACGCGCATCTCCCCCGGGGGCCGCGGCGACTGGCCCGCGAACCCCCCGAACTCCCTCCACCCCTCCATCTCGGAGAGCAGCCGCTCCGTCGACGCCGCCGCCTTCCGCAGCCACTCGGGGTCGTGATCGAAGAGCTCGACCCGCGACGGTCGCTCGAACCACTCGCGACGGGCGTCGAACGCGGCCCGGATCCCCCTCTGCTCACGGCCGGCTGGATCGATCCCCCCCACGAGCCCCAGCTCCAGGCGGCGCATGGCCATCAGGTACCGCGTGAAGACGTGCTGGTCCCAGTCGAACTCCTCGCGGATCGAGCGGCCCGCCTCGTCGCCCTTCTCGATGAGCCGAGCGATCGTCTCGGGGCCCATCCCGATGTTGAAGCCGCCCTCGTCGGCCGCGAGCCGCACCTCCCACACACGGTCGCGGAACCCCGGGAGCTCGGCCTGCATCGTGTCGCGCCACTCCTGCATCGTGTCGACGATCGCCTTCACGAACCCTCCCAGCGACTCCACGCGTCGCCAGCCGGGCAGGCGCGCCTCGTTCGCCTTCGGCGGCGGCTCCACGGCCTTCCCGGTCCCGGGTCCGAGCGACAGCCCGAACGTGGGCCGGGTGGGCATCCACGAGTCGAAGAAGTGGATCGGGAAGTTGCTCGAGATCCCCCCGTCCGAGAACCAGTGCGCGCGCGGCGGGCCCTGGATCTGCTCCGACCACAGGCGCACGGCCGTGAACAGCCCCGGGAAAGCCAGCGACATCCGGAACGCGAGGAGGATGGGGATGTCGTCGGTGGGCGGCATGGGGAGGAGATCCCCCTCGGGGAGGCCGCGTCGGGCGGCGAGCCCGCGCCCCCGTTCGATCAGAACGGATGCGACCCGCTCGGGGAGGATCCCTCGCACGTCGTCGGGTCGGAACGAGAACTCCTGCAGCTCGCCGGGGAGCCGCACGGGTCGGGCCGCGGCGACATCGGTGGTCATCATGCGGAGGTGGATCTCCGAGCTCTCGAGGTCGCCAAAGGTCAGGGGCTCGTCGTCGGGGAGCCCGGCGGCGCGCTGGATGCGGGCGTGCAGCCACTCGCCCAGGGCCTCGGTGCCGCCCTCCTCTCGGCCGCTGACGATCCCAAACCCCTTGCCCCCCAGCTCCGCGAGCCCCCGGGCCACGACGGCGGCGGGAGCGGCGGCGGCCGGCCACGCGAGGGCGAGGACGAGCGAGGCGAGGAGGAAGGCCGGGCGCCATCGCCCGGTGACCATCGCGGCGACCACGAACCCGGCCACCGCCCAGGCTCCGAGCAGCACCGGCACGAGCCACCAGCGATCCCCCAGGAACCACATGGCCCAGGCCAGGGAGGCCCACCAGAGGAGGAGGCCTCCCAGGGCCCACCAGCCGCGGCGGAGCAGGACGCGAAGGACGTGGAGCCCGCCCCGCTTCGACATGGCGGCGGACGCGACCTCGTAGAGGGGGCGTCCGCCGCGCCTGGGGACGAAGAGCGACTGGAGCATGCCCGGCCGCCGGAGCTCCTCGTTCATGGCCTCGAGCTCGGCGAACCCGGTCCCCCGGCCCGTGACCCGGCCATGCTCGGCGGCGGCCACGATGGCGGCGGCGATCGCCCCGACCGAGGTGCCGCCCACCGACCGGAACCGGTACTCGTCCTTCAGCCGGAGGACGGCCGAGGGATAGACCACGCCGCTGGTGATCCCGCCCTTCATGACGAGATCGCACTGCTTCTCGGGCAGAGGCTGAGCCATGGCGGACCTCCTTCGCTCGGGGCCTGCTCAGCCTGGAACGGGAAGGGGACGGGGTCAACCCCGAAACGAGGAGGGGGGCGG
>DASUTZ010000172.1:0-2919 GCA_036374295.1 Actinomycetota bacterium | reverse complement strand
GACCGAGTTCGCCCGCATCTACCTCGGCGTGGAGCCGACCACCGAGCCCGTGCCGATCCAGCCCACCGCGCACTACGGCATGGGCGGCATCCCCACCGACGTGGACGGCCGCGTGGTGGTGGGGGAGGCCGAGGAGGTCGTGCCGGGCCTCTACGCCGCCGGCGAGTGCGCCTGCGTCTCGGTCCACGGCGCGAATCGCCTGGGGACGAATTCCCTGCTGGACATCGTTGTGTTCGGGCGGCGAGCGGGGAGGCACGCCGCGGCCTTCGTCGCCGAGGTGGGGCACGCGGAGGTCCCTCCGGACGCGGCGGCCGCCACCGAGGACGAGGTCAAGCGCCTGCTCGGCTCGAGCGGCTCCGTCCGGATGGCCGACGTGCGGGCCGATCTGCAGGAGGCGATGACCGACCTGGCGGGCGTGGTCCGCACCGAGGAAGGCCTGCGGAAGGCGCTGGAGACCCTGGGCGACCTGCGCGAGCGGTACGGCCGGGCCTTCGTCGAGGACAAGGGCTCCGTCTACAACACCGACCTGATGGAGGCCTGGGAGCTCGGCGCGCTGCTCGACTGCGCCGACACGCTCGTGGCCGCGGCCCTGGCCCGGGACGAGTCGCGCGGCGGCCACTTCCGCGCCGACCACGAGCTGCGTGACGACGACAGCTGGCTGCGGCACTCGCTCGCCTACCGCGAGGGGGACGGCTCGGTCCGACTGGAGTACAAGCCGGTGAAGATGGGTCCCTACGTCCCCATGGAGAGGAAGTACTAGATGACCGAGACCCTGTCCCTGGAGGTCAAGATCCGCCGGTTCAACCCGGAGGTGTCGGCGGAGCCCTGGTGGGACACGTTCACCCTCGATGCGGAGCCCTCGGACCGGCTCCTCGACGCGCTGCACGAGATCAAGTGGCGGCAGGACGGCACCCTTGCCCTGCGGCGCTCGTGCGCCCACGGGATCTGCGGCTCCGACGCGATGCTGATCAACGGGCACAACGCCCTGGCGTGCAAGGTCCTCGTCCGGGACGTGGCCCCGAACGTCACCGTCGAGCCGATCCGGGGCCTCCCCGTCCTGAAGGACCTCATCGTGGACATGGAGCCGTTCTTCGCCCAATACCGCTCGGTCCTCCCCTACCTGATCAACGAGTCGGGCGCGCCCGAGCGCGAGCGGCTCCAGTCGCAGGAGGAGCGGGAGCGCTTCGACGACACAACGAAGTGCATCCTCTGCGCCGCCTGCACCACCGCATGCCCCGTGTACTGGGGCGACGACGGCTACGTGGGGCCTGCCGCCATCGTCAACGCTCACCGCTTCATCTTCGACTCGCGAGACGAGGCCGCTCGCGAGCGGCTCCGCATCCTCGGCGAGAAGTCGGGGGTCTTCCGCTGCCGGACCATCTTCAACTGCACCGAGGACTGCCCCCGCGGCATCAAGGTGACGAAGGCGATCCAGGAAGTGAAGCGAGCTATCCTCTTCGACAAGATCTGAGCCGCACCTCTTCTTGCCCAGGCCGACCCTGCCGTTTGACGAAGGGGACGACGGGTACCCCCCTGGAGGAGGTGAGATACACATGCCGCAGCGAAGCTGGAGCGCGAAGGACGAGCGGAAGTACGAGCACATCAAGAAGAGCCAGAAGGATCAAGGGAAGAGCAGCGACCGCGCCGAGGAGATCGCCGCGCGCACGGTCAACAAGGACCGGGCGCAGGAGGGGCGGACTAAGTCGTCCTCCAGGTCCTCCAGGCGCGAAACGAGCTCCTCGAGGCGGGGCGGACGCAGGTCGGGGACGAACCGGCCCAAGGGCCGCACCAAGGAGCAGCTCTACAACGATGCCAAGCGGATGGGCATCGAGGGCCGCTCCAAGATGACGAAGCAGCAGCTGCAGCGCGCCGTCGCCGGCAAGAAGGGCGGCAGGCGGAGCTGACCCTGGGGTCTCCGGCCCTCGGGCCTTGCTAGCCTGAGGGCCGATGACCCACCGCATCGCCCTTATCCCCGGCGACGGGATCGGCCCCGAGGTCTCCGAGGCCATGCGGCTGGTCGTGGCCGGGGCCGGGGTTCGGGTGGAGTGGGACGTCCAGGAGGCCGGCGCGGCCGCGATCGAGCGGGAGGGAACGCCGCTCCCCGACCGCGTGCTCGAGGCCGTCAAGCGCTCCCGTACCGCGATCAAGGGCCCGGTCACCACCCCCGTCGGGACCGGGTTCCGCAGCGTCAATGTGGCCCTGCGGCGAGAGCTCGACCTCTTCGCCGCCATCCGCCCCTCCCGTCACTTCCCCGGGATCCTCACCCGTCACCCGGGCGTGGACCTCGTGGTGATCCGGGAGAACACCGAGGACCTCTACCAGGGCGTGGAGTTCGAGCGTGGGTCGCGCGAGCTGGCGGCGCTGCGAGAGACGCTCGATCGCCTCGCCGGGTACCACCTCGCCGAGGACGCCGGCGTGACCGTGAAGCCGATCAGCGTGACCGGCACCCGCCGGATCGTCCGGGCCGCCCTCGAGTACGCGAGGCGCAACCACCGGAAGCACGTCCTGGTCGGACACAAGGCGAACATCATGAAGTTCTCCGACGGCGTCTTCCTGGCCACCGCCATGGAGGTGGCCGAGGAGTACCCCGATGTCGAGGTCTGGGAGATGCAGGTGGACGAGCTCGCGATGTGGCTGGCCTGGGAACCCGAGGTGATGGACGTGATCCTCCTCCCCAACCTCTACGGCGACATCATCAGCGATCTGTGCGCGGGGCTCGTCGGCGGCCTGGGGATCGCGCCGGGCGCCAACCTCGGCTGGGAGTACGCGCTGTTCGAGCCGGTGCACGGCAGCGCCCCCGACATCGCCGGGAAGGGCGTGGCCAACCCGATCGCGATGATCCTCTCGGCGGCCCTGATGCTGCGGCACCTCTCCGAGGACCACGCCGCCTCGCGGGTCGAGGCCGCGGTGGCCTCGGTC
>DASUTZ010000171.1:0-14637 GCA_036374295.1 Actinomycetota bacterium | reverse complement strand
TCCTGGCGATCGTGATCGTCCTGATCGTCTTCGTGACCCAGAATCTGGGCGAGGTCCCCGTCGACTTCGTGTTCGTCACCGAGAGCTTCCCGCTGATCTGGGTGCTGATCGTCACGACCCTTCTGGGCGCGGTGGCCGGCTACCTGCTTGGGCGGCCATCCAAGGCCGGGCGCCGGGAGCGGGACGAGCGCTGAACGGTTTGCTCTGCTCTCGCGGAGGGTAGGCCAGGGCCGTCCCGATCACAGGAGGAAGCATGCTCGGAATCGCGACCGCGCTCGTGGCCCAGGCCGGGGACATCTCCGTCAATCTCACCCTGCCGGGGATCCTGGCCCTGGCCGCGGGGATCCTGGTCCTCATCTTCCCCACCATCCTCAACTACATCGTGGCGATCTACCTGATCGTGACGGGGGCGATCCTGATCTTCGACGTCCGGATATGAGCGGGGGGCCGGAGCGCGACGCCGAGACCGAGAAGGAGCGACTCTCCCGAAAGCTGGGCGAGCTGCTCGAGGAGCTCCGCGTCGCCCTCCCCGGCGTCCAGGTGCTGTTCGCCTTCCTGCTGACCCTCCCGTTCACGAATCGGTTCTCAGGGATCTCCGACCTCTCTCGGGACGTCTACTTCGGGTCCTTCCTCGCCGCGGCCCTGGCCTCGGTGTTCTTGATCGCCCCGTCCGCCTATCACCGGATGCGGTGGCGCTTCACCGACAGGGAGGAGCTGGAGGACAAGCGGAAGATGCTGATCACTTCGAGCAGGATGGCCACGACGGGCATCGTCCTTCTCGGAGCCGCGATCGCAGGGGTGACCTTCGTCATCGCCAACGTGCTGTTCAACGTGCCGGTGGCCCTGACGGTCAGCGCGGCGATCACCGGCGTGGCGGTCGTCCTCTGGTTCGCTCTCCCCCTCACCAGAAGGGCCCGGGCGAGGCAAGGGAGAGGGCCAGGGCTGTCCGCGGGCTCGTAGTATCCTCGCTTTCCCATGTCGGGTGTCCACGAAGGCCTCGAAGCCCGCCTCTTCCAGCACCTCGGCGCCGCCGCGGTCGCTGTCGACCGCGAGGGGGTCGTGACGCTCTGGAACGAGCACGCCGAGACCCTGTTCGGCGTCCCCCGCGAGGACGCCGTGGGCCACGACGTGATCAAGGCGCTCCACGAGGACGAGCTCTCCGAGGTGGTGCACGCCCTCACCTCGGCCAGCGGCCTCGAGACCGAGGTCGTCCTCCGGGACCCGCTCGGTGCCGATCGTCTCTGCTTCGTCCGCGTCGCCCGCATGCCCCAGCCGGGGGGCGGAGCGATCGCGCTCGCCGTCGACATCAGCCACCGGCGACTCGTGGAGCAGCGCCTCGAGGCGCAGTACGCGGCGGCCAGGGTCCTCGCGGAGGCGACGGACGTGGAGAAGGCCACCCGTAGGTTCCTCCGCGAGGTGGGCCAGGCGATCGGATGGGACGCCGGGGACGTCTGGATCGTCGACGCGGACACGCAGGTCATGCGGTTCGCCGATCTCTGGGCAGGTCCGGGCGTGGAGGGGGAGCGCCTCGCCGAGGCCGGCCGGACCCATGCCTTCACGGCCGGCGAGGGGCTCCCGGGGCGCGTGCTGGCCTCGGGCAGCCCCGTCTGGGTGCCCGACGTGGGCGAGGACGACAACTTCCCCCGGAAGCGGATGGTGATGGAGGCTGGCCTGCGCGCCGGCTTCTCGTTCCCGATCAGGCTCGGGGATCGCGTGCTCGGAGCCATGGAGTTCTTCCACCGAGACCCCCGTCTTCCCGACGAAGCCCTCCTCGAGGCGATGGACGCGGTGGGCGTCCAGTTCGGCCAGCTCCTGGAGCGGGCCACGGCGCTGGAGGCGATGCAGGAGAGCGAGGCACTCAAGGCCTCGATCCTGAAGGCCTCGCTCGAGGCCGTGATCGTGATCGACCATCGGGGGACGGTGATCGACTGGAATCCCGCCGCCGAGCGGTACTTTGGATTCTCCCGCCACGAGGCCCTGGGCTGGGAGATGGCCGAGATGATCGTCCCCGAGGACGCCCGCGAGCGGATGCGAGCGGGTCTGCGGCGCTTCCTTGAGACCGGGGAGTCGCGGATCATGGGCAAGCGGCTCGAGATGGTGGCCCAGCGCCGGGGCGGCGCTCGCTTCCCCGTCGAGGTCACCGTGGTGCGCACGGACCTCCCCGGTCCTCCCACCTTCACCGGCTACGTCCGGGACATCACCGAGCGGAAGCAGACCGAGGCGGCGTTGGTGGAAGGCGAGCGCCGGCTCCGCCACGCGCTGGAGGCCGGAGAGATGGGCGCCTGGGAGTGGGACCTGGGGTCGGGCCGCATCGAGTGGTCCGCCAGCCTGGAGCGGATCCACGGTCTCGAGGAGGGGTCCTTCGCCGGAACGCTCGAGGCCTTCGAGGCCGACATCTACCCGGATGACCGCGAGCGGGTCCGGGAGGCGGTCGACCGGGCGCTGTCGGGCCTCAACCCCTACCGGATCGAGTATCGGATCGTGCGGCCGGACGGCTCCCAGCGCTGGCTGGAGGCGATCGGCGACGTCAGGCGCGACGCCTCGGGCGCGCCCGTGCGGATGCACGGGGTCTGCATGGACGTGACGGATCGGCGCGAGGCCGAGGAGATCAGGACCCGCCTCTACGAGGGCGAGCAGGCGGCCCGGGCCGAGGCCGAGGCGGCGAGGGCTCGCCTGTCGTTCCTGGCCGAGGCGAGCCGCATCCTGAGCTCGTCGCTCAACCTGGAGCGGACCCTGGCCAAGCTCGCGGAGCTCGTGGTCCCGCGCCTGGCGGACTGGTGCAGCGTGGAGTTGGTGGAGGAGGGGGGCACCCTCAAGCACGTCGCCCTGGGGGCTCGCGACGAAGAGATTCGGCAGATGGTCCGAGGGATGAGGGAGCGCTACCCGCCCGATCCCGAGGGTCCCAAGGGCATCGGTGAGGTCCTCGGGACGGGCGAGGCGATCATCTACCCCGAGATCCCGGACGATCTGGTGGCCGCCGCGGCGCAGGACGAGGAGCACAGGCGCACGCTGGAGCGGCTGGACATCCGCTCCGGGATGATCGTGCCGCTGAGGGCTCGCGGGCGAACGCTGGGTGCGATGACCTTCGCCTCGAGCGAGCGACGGTTCGATGAGGCGGACCTTGCGCTGGCCCAGGAGCTGGCCGATCGGGCCGCCGTCGCGATCGATAACGCGCGGCTGTACGAGGAGCGGAGCGCGATCGCCCGCAGCCTGCAGCGCAGCCTGCTCCCCCCGGCCCTCCCGGAGATCCCTGGGGTCGACGTCGCGGCTCGGTACGAGCCCGCCGGCGAGGGTTTCCAGGTTGGGGGCGACTTCTACGATGTGTTCCAACGCCGCGCGGGGGAGTGGGCGATCGCGATCGGCGATGTCTGCGGGAAGGGGCCTGAGGCGGCCGCCGTGACCGGCCTGGCTCGGCACACGCTCCACGCCGCTTGGCTGGGTGACCACACGCCCAGCGGGTCGCTCCGGCTCCTCAACGAGGCACTGCTCAAGTCGGGGACCGACCGCTTCTGCACGGTGGCCAAGGGTCGAATCACCCCCGGGCAGGGTGGCGCGACGCTGACGGTCGCCTGCGGGGGCCACCACCGCCCGTACGTCCTCCGGGCGGGCGGCGGCATCGAGGTCGTGGGCGAGCCCGGAACGCTCCTGGGCGTCTTCCAGGACGTCACGATCACCGATCAGACCGTGCGGCTCGGCCCCGGCGACCTGGTGATCTTCTACACGGACGGCGTCGTGGACGATCGAGGCGGGCCGGCCGACCGGGCCCCGCGCACGCTGATGGACTTCCTGGAGGGCGTCCCTCGGGACTCGGCGGGGGCCGTCGCCGACCACATCGAGGAGCAGGTGAGGAAGGCGAACCCGGACGGGCCGCAGGACGACGTGGCGATCGTGGTCCTCCGCGTGGAGTGACGGTCACTCCACCGGCTCGTCCGCCCGGACCTCCTCGCGGAGCTGGCGGATTGTCCGCGCCAGCAGCCTGGACACGTGCATCTGGGAGATCCCGATCTCGTCGGCGATTTGGGTCTGCGTGAGCCCCCGGAAGAACCGCAGGTAGAGGATCCTCCGCTCTCGCTCGGGGAGCGCCTGGATCGCCGGGGCCACGGTGGTCCAGGCCTCGAGCATCTCGATCTGCTCGTCCTCGGAGCCCATCAGCTCGTGCGAGCTGCGGCCCTCCTCGTCGATCGGGGCGTCCAGCGACGAGGCGGAGTAGGCGTGGACGGTCTCCATGCCCTCGAGGACCTCTTCCTCGGAGAGCCCCGTGTGGGAGGCGATCTCGGCCACGGTGGGCGAGCGTCCGACCTCCTGCGAGACCTCAGCCATCGCCTTGCTGACCTTGAGGCCGGTCTCCTGCAGGCGGCGCGGGACGCGAACGGACCACCCCTTGTCGCGGAAGTGGCGCTTCAGCTCCCCGACGATCGTGGCCGTGGCGTAGGTCGAGAACTTCACCTCGCGCCCGAGGTCGAAGCGGTCGATCGCCTTCAACAGTCCGATCATCGCCACCTGGGTCAGGTCCTCGACCGGCTCGCCCCGACCCTGGAAGCGCCGGGCCAGGTACTCGGCCAGCGCGCGGAACTGCTCGACGAGCTGCTCCCTGGCGGCGGGGTCCTCGTCCCGCCGCTGGAACAGCTCGGTCTCGCGGGACTCGTCAGCCATGGACGAGGGCTTGCTTCGTGAAGCCGAGGATCGGCCCCCCGTCGACGGCGAACCACGCCTCGTCGGTCAGGCCGGTCAGCACCTGCCAGGTGAGCGATCCCTCGAAGCCCTCGGGGGGCCAGGCCTCCTGGGAGGCGTCGGTCGACGTGGTCACCTTGAGGCCCGATTCCGAGGGGAAGATCTCCATGCGGAGCCGCGTCCCGCCGGTCGTCAGCAGATGGGCCACCGCCTCGTCCACGGCGATCTTGAGGTCCTCGATGCTGTCGAGCGGCAGGTCGAGACGCGCGCCCACCGAAGCCACGACGCTTCGCAGCACATAGGCCTGCTCGGGGGCGGCAGGGACGTCGACGACGACGGGGGTCGAGATACGATCGCTCACGGACCGCCTATACTACAGGCCGCCGATGCGACGAGGTGAGGAGCCATCGACCTGACCCTCGAAGTGCGAACCGAGAACGACACCCCCATCCTTGAGGTGGGAGGCGAGGTCGACATCTACACTGCCCCGAAGCTCCGGGAGAAGCTCGTCGAGCTGATCGACGGGGGCAGCGACCGGATCGTGGTGGACCTCGAGCAGGTGGGCTTCATGGACTCCACCGGCCTGGGCAGCCTCGTCGCCGGCCTGAAGCGGATCCGGGAGCGCGACGGCGAGCTCGCGATCGTCTGCACCCGGGAGCCGATCCTGAAGGTCCTTGCGATCACCGGCCTCGACCGCGTGTTCCCCGTGCACGACTCCGTCGGGAACGCGCTGGGCTGAGCGTTGGTCGAGACCCGTTCCACGCTGCGGATCCCCGCCCGAGCTGCCTACGTGGGCACGGCCCGGATCTTCGCCGCGGCGGTGGCCCGGCAGTCCGGCGTGGGCGAGGAGCACGTTGACGACCTCAAGCTCGCCATCTCGGAGGCGTGCGCCGCCGGGGTCCGTGAGGACGGGGACGGGGCGATCGTGGTCCACGCCGTCCTCGACGGATCGGCGCTGTCCTTCGAGGTCTCCGGCCAGGACATCCCTCCTCCCCCTTCGGACGATTTCGTGTCCACACCCGAGTCCTTCCGTCGCAGCGTTGGGTACGACGTGATCCGGTCTCTCTACCCGGACGCCTCCTTCCCGTCGAAGGGCTCGGCAGCCATCCGGTTTTCGATCTCGAACGCGTCGTGAGCCTGAGACGGGGTATCAATAGTCAGGTGATGTTGGACGCGCAGGACACGGACGTGAGGATCCTCCTCGCCCCGTCCCCCGAGTCCCCCGCAGCTGCGCGCGACGCGATGGATCGATTCGAGGGGTGGGTCGACGAGGAGACCCTGGAGAACCTCCGGCTCGTCGCGAGCGAGCTGGTGACGAACAGCTACCGGCACGCGTCGATGCGAGGCGATGAGCGCGTCGAGGTTCGTGCCGGCCTGCGCAGCGGCGTGCTCCGGCTCGAGGTCCGGGATCCCGGGGGCGGGTTCGCGGCGCCAGACGACCCCGTGCCCCAGGCCGAGTCCGGGTGGGGGCTGTACCTCGTGGACCACATCGCGGACCGCTGGGGTGTGAACCGGGGGCGGGACACCGAGGTCTGGGCGGAGCTCGACGTGGACTGAGCTGCCCGCCGATCGGGTAGGGATCCGCCATGCCTCAGAAGCTCGTAGCGACCTTCTCCGATCAGGAGCGCGCCCGCCGAGCCGCCCTCGCTCTGGAGCGGCGGGGGATCGAGGGATCCAGCGTCTCGCTCGAGAGCGCGGGCCGTGAGGGCCCTCCCGTCGAGGCCGGCGACACTCGCGCGGGCGATCGTCGTCTCAGCCGGGACGTCGGAGCACGGGTCGGGGTCGGGGCGGTGATCGGAACGATCGCAGGAGGGATCCTCGGGCTCGCCCTGGGTCTCCTGGCCTTCCCGGGGGCAGGTGTCTGGGCCTCCACCATCGGGGCCGCCATCGCGGGAGGGGCCGTCGGCGGGATCATCGGAGGCGTCTCGGGCCTCGGGACCGGAGGTGCGTGGCAGCGAACCTACGCCGAGATCCGAGAGGAACGCGTCGTGGTCGGTGTCACGCATTCCGACCCCGACATCCTCGACCGGGCCGAGCAGGCCCTCCGAGAACTGGAGCCGGACCGGCTCGAGCGGCTGGACGACGAGCAGCGCCGGGCGTCTTAGCTCCTTCTTGTTTGTCCGCATCCGGCCCGGGTACCCATCGGACGGAGGTGACTGCCGATGATGGATCGTCTCAAGGATCGACTGGCATCCGATGAGCGGCTGGCGGGCCTGCGCGACCGCTACGGATATCTGCAGAAGGAGCTGATCCGCGGGCTCCCCGGGGAGCGTCGCAGGAGAGAGCGACGCGCTCTGGTGATGGGCTTCCTGGGAGGCATGGTCGTGGGCGGAGCGCTCACGTACCTGCTGGATCCGGTGCTCGGCCGCACGCGTCGGGCCAGGCTGGCCGACCAGGCCGTGGCCCGGGCTCGCGAGGCGGCGAGGGACACGGAGCGCTTCGGCCGGAAGGTCGCCTCCGACGTGGAGGGGCGCATCCAGGCCACGCGCCGCGGGACCGAGGACTACGTCGCGCCCAACGACGTCACACTCGCTCGCAAAGTGGAGAGCGAGGTCCTCGGGCGCCCGGACGTGCCCAAGGGGTCGGTGCTCGTCAACGTGGAGCACGGGCGGGTGGTCCTGAGGGGCACCGTCGAGCGGCCCGAGGTGCGGGACGAGCTGACCCGCCTGGTACTGGACGTGGACGGGGTGGACGAGGTGGAGAACCTTGTGCAGGTGCCCGGCCATGACGCGGAAGGGGTTCGGCGCCTGGCGAGGTGAGCCCGGACACGAAAGGGGCCGCGCTGAGCGCGGCCCCTTGTCGTCGAGAGAGGGAGGTCTCCCGCGGTCGGTTGTGCCTCCAGCTTTCCCACGGATCCGGCCCCCAAACCACCTTCTCCCCGATTTTTTTTCGGGAGTTCGAGGAGGCGTTTCGGGCGCGGGGGGTGAGGGAATGAACGCACGACCCTGGATGCCCCTCTCGGGGGGCCGGAGCCGAGGAGGATGACCTTGATGCCGCGCTGTCCCGTCTGCAACTCGATCCGTGTCGTGATGGTCCTGAACGGTGACAGCCGGGCGTTCTGCGGCCGCTGCGGCGCGCGGTGGGTGCAGAGCGGCGGCCGTCAGACCGACGTCCGCCGAAGGGACGCGCCGGCCGACCATCCGGCCTGAGTGGTGGCCGAGAGGACCGAGCCGTACGCTCGTGGAAGACCTTGCGAAGTTGGCCCGGTTCCTCTGACTCAGCGGAGCGCCCGGCGGACGAGCGCGAGGGTGCCCGCGGCGACGGCCGCGACCACCGCTCCTCGATGGGTGGCGAGCCAAAGCTGGATGCTGCGGTCCTTGGCGCGGTCGTCGAATGAGCCGTGTGCGCCCTGGTCTCCCGGGACGGGCTGCCAGAGGTTCGAGGGGCGCCCCGGCTCCAGCGTCTCGTCGGTCTGCTGCGAGCCGTAGCCGGTCCTCCCCAGGTACCGATCGAGGAGGCCGGGGACCAGCCGGTTCGCGAGGATCGTGGCCACGGTGGAGCCCCCGACCCAGACCTGACGCCTCGGGTGATCGGCGGCGAAGACGACGGCCCGCGCCGCCACCTCGGGCTGGTAGATGGGCGGCACGGGCTGGGGCTCGTTCGGGAGGCGTGCCTCCACCCAGCCGAACTGGGGGGTGTTGAGCGCAGGCAGCTGGACCATCGTGAGGTGAACGCCGCTCCCCTCGTGGAGGAGCTCGGTTCGGACGGACTCTGTGAACCCCTGGATGGCGTGCTTCGAGCCGCAGTAGGCCGACTGGAGGGGGATCCCCCGGTAGGCGAGTGCCGAGCCGACCTGGACGATGACCCCCCGGCCGCGGGGCCCCATGCGGCGGAGCGCGGCCAGGGTGCCGTGGACCACGCCCAGGTAGGTCACGTCGGTGACGCGGCGGAACTCCTCGGGCACGATCTCGGTGAAAGGGGCGAAGACCGACGTCATGGCGTTGTTGACCCAGACGTCGATCGGTCCCAGATGCCGCTCGACCGCCGCCGCCGCCCGCTCCACGGCCTCGGCGTCGGCGACGTCGGTGGGGAGGGCGAGAGGGGTTCCGCCCTCGGTCTCGACCTCCCTGGAGGCGGCCTCGAGGCCTTGTTCGCCGCGCGCGAGCAGGCCGATCGCGGCCTGCTCGCGCGCGGCGAACATCCGCGCCGTCGCTCGTCCCACGCCGGCCGACGCTCCCGTGATCACGATCGTTCTCGGCACGACGGTTCCATCCCCCCGGGTGGCCCCGCCCTAAACGCGCTCGGTTATCGCTCTGCCTCCCGGGTAGGCTTCCCCCCGTGGCCCCTCGGTTCGTCTCCTTCGCCCGCGACGTGCTGGAGCGGTCCGGTCGCGACCGGAGCGGGTATCTGGCGGCGACCGTGACGTACTACGGGTTCCTCTCGCTCTTCCCCCTGCTCTTGCTGGGCCTCTCGGTGATCGGCTTCGTGCTGGCGGACCGCCCGAACCTGCAGGAGGAGATCGTGGACGCGGTCGCCGGCGCGGTGCCGGGCCTGCAGGATGTCATGGGCGAGAGCCTGGACTCGCTGGTGGACGCACGGGCCGCGTCCGGCCTGATCGGGCTGGCCGGTCTGGTGTGGTCCGGCCTTGGCGCCACCGAGGCCGCCGGATTCGCCGTCAGCCGGATCTTCCGCGTGCACCCCTACGCCTCGTTCGTGAAGCGGAAGCTCTGGTCGCTCTGGACGACGATCGTGCTCGGGCTGATGGCGGTGACGGCCCTCGGGATCGTGGCGCTGGTGGGGAACCTGCCGGTGTCCGGATGGGCCGCCGTGAGCCTGCGCGCGGGGGGCCTGGTGGTGGCCTTCGTCCTGGACGTCGCGCTGTTCCTGGTGGGGTATCGGCTCCTAACCCAGCGGCAGGGGCCGCCCTTCGGCGCCCTGTGGAGAGGGGCGATCTTCGCCGCGGTGGCCTGGGGGGTCGTCAAGGTCGTCGGCACCTGGTACGTCGCCGGCACCGTCTCGCGGTCGAGCGCGGTGTACGGGACGCTGGCCAGTGCGGTCGGGATCCTGCTGCTGATCTACGCTGCGTCCCAGCTTCTGCTGTACGGAGCGGAGGTCAACGCGGTTGCGCTGGAGCGGGCGGGGAAGGACCTTGGGAGCGTGGAGCGAGGCATCTACGTGGAAGGAGATGGTGAGATGCGACGCACGGTGAACGGAGAGCGGTCCACCGGCGACCTGGTGCGGTCGATCGCGACGGACACGTCGCAGCTGGTGCGGAAGCAGATCGAGCTCGCCAAGCAGGAGATGGCCGAGGGGGCCAAGGCGAAGGCCGTGGGCGGGGCCGCACTCGGCGCGGCAGCCATCTTCGGCCTGATCGCGTTCGTGTTCCTCGGCGTGACGATGGCCGCGGCGCTCCGGATCGTCTGGCCGGCCTGGCTGGCCTGGATCGTGACCGCGGCGACGTTCTTGCTGCTGGCCGGCGTGATCGCCGGGGTGGGGGTGAGCCGGATGAAGCGGCCCGTGGTGCCCGAGGAGACGAAGCGCACGGTGAAGGAGGATGTGGAATGGGCCAAAGCGCAGCTGAGACGGTGAGGGAGATCGAGGAGATCCGCGGGCGGCTCTCCTCGGACATCGACGAGCTCCAGAGCCGCATGCCCGCGGCCGCCGTCTGGGGCAAGCGGGCCGTGGGCGCCCTCGTCGGGGGCGGGGCCGCGGCGACCGTCGCGCTCCTGCTCCTGCGGCGGCGGCGGGCCAAGCGGCGGCGTCAGGCCCCCGTCCAGGCGGTGGTCAACGTCCTCCCCGAGGACGTCGCCAGGAGGGTGGCGGACAAGCTCGACGACGAGCGGGTGAAGCGGATGCTGATGGTGGCGGGAGGAGCCTGGCTGCTGTTCAAGCTCGCCGAGCTCCGCCAGCTCCGCCGCATGCGCACAGCCTGAGTCAGGCGGCGCCTCCTCCATGCGAAGGTAGGCGCGTGAACGAGGTGCTGAGGGCCTGGTACGCGTCGAGAGCGGGGGCTTACCCGTGGCGGTCCCGTCCGACCCCGTACCGCGTGCTCGTCTCCGAGGTGATGCTCCAGCAGACGCGGGCCTCGAGGGTGGCGCCCGCCTTCCGGGCCTTCTTGGGGCGGTTCCCATCGGTGCGTGCGCTGTCGGCGGCTCCCCTGGACGAGGCGCTGCGCGCGTGGTCCGGGCTCGGCTACGACCGTCGGGCCGTCTGGCTGCACCGGGCGGCACGGACGATCGTCCACGAGCACGGCGGGCGCCTCCCGAGGGACGTCGAAGCGCTCCGTTCTCTGCCCGGCGTGGGGTCGTATACGGCCGCGGCGGTGGCCTCGATCGCGTTCGGGGAGCCCGTGCCGGCGCTCGACGTGAACGTGGAGCGTGTGGTGGCGCGGTGCCGGCTGGGACGTGAGGCGCACGAGCAGGCGCCGGGACGGGTGCGGGCCGCGGCCGAGCGCTGGATCGATCGGGAGGACCCGGGCTCGTGGAACCAGGCCCTGATGGATCTGGGGCGGGAGGTGTGCCGGCCGACGCCCCGCTGCGCCGCATGTCCGCTGGCCCCGGGATGCGCGTTCCGGCGCGCGGGGCGTCGGCCGGCACCGCCGCCCAGGCGACAGGGGCGGTTCGAGGGCTCGTTCCGGCAGGTGCGGGGCCGGGTACTTGCCGTGATGCGGGAGCGAGGCGTCGCGACGCTCGCGACGCTCGAATCCACGATCGGCGATCCCCGTGTGGGGCGGGCGGTCGGCGCCCTTGCGGACGACGGGCTGGTCTCTGCGGGGCCGGCGGCGCGGGCCGGGAGGCCCGGCGGCCGCGTCCGTCTGGGATCGGGTCGATGAGCGACTTTCTGGTAAGGGCCTCGCGGGTCCATGGCGTCGCGGGGGCCGATGCCGTGAGGGTCTCCAGGGACCGCGTCGAGGCCGTCGGCCCGTGGGAGGACATCAGTTCGCTGGGCGGCGAGGCGGTCGAGGTTCCCGGCGGCCTGATCCTTCCGGGGTTCCACGATGCCCACGTCCACGTGGCCGAGGGAGGCCGGGAGATGTCTCTGTGCGCCCTCCACGATCTCTCGGGGATCGATGAGTACGTCGAGGCGGTCGCCTCCTACGGCCACCGTCACCCCGAGCGCCCCTGGATCGAGGGTGGCGGGTGGACGATGAGCGACTTCCCCGGGGGGATGCCGCACCGCGACCTCCTTGACGACGTCGTTCCGGATCGTCCCGTGTACCTGACGAGCCGCGACGGCCACGACGCCTGGGTGAACACGAGGGCGCTCGAGGCCGCGGCGATCCACCGTGATACGGCTGATCCGCCCCGGGGCCGCATCGGCCGCGACGACCGGGGGGAGCCCACCGGGGTCCTCCACGAGGCGGCCATGGACCTGGTGGCCGACCTCCTGCCCGAGGCGTCGGGCGCGGACTGGGAGGAAGCGATCCTCGCGGGGGAGGATCATCTGCTGCGGCTGGGGGTGACGGCCTGGCAGGACGTGAACGTCTTCCCCGGGTGGGTGGAGGCCTACCGACGGCTGGCTGCGGAGGGCCGCCTGAAGGGGCGGGCGTCGATCGGGATGCACTGGGACCCGGGGCGCGGCCTCGAGCAGATCCCCGAGCTCGTGGAGCGGCGGGGCTCCTCGGGCCGGCTCCGCGTCGAGACCGTGAAGATCTTCCAGGACGGGATCGTGGAGAACGGCAGCGCCTCGATGCTCGAGCCCTACACGGGGACCGAGAACCGGGGGGTCAGCAACGTCGAGCCCCAGGAGCTGATCGAGATCGTGTCGGCTCTGGACTCGGAGGGGTTCCAGGTGCACATCCACGCGATCGGTGACCGGGCGGTGCGCGAGGCGCTCGACGCGTTCCAGGCCGCCCGTCAGGCCAACGGCTCCCGCGACGCGCGCCACACGATCGCTCACATCCAGATCGTCCACCCGGACGACGTCCCTCGGTTCGCCGCGCTCGGCGTGATCCCCAACGGGCAGCCCTTCTGGGCGTGCCTCGAGCCCCAGATGGTCGAGCTGACCCTGCCGGTACTGGGCCCCAAGCGGTCGGCGCAGCAGTACCCATTCGGCTCCCTGCTCCGTGCGGGCGCCCGGCTCGCGTTCGGGAGCGACTGGACCGTGTCGACGGCCGATCCGTTCGAGGAGATGGCCGTGGCGGTCGCGCGCCGTCCGCCCGGAGAGCCCGACGCCGAGGTGTTCCTCCCCGACGAGCGCGTGACGCCCGAGGAGGCGATCGAGGCCTTCACGACCGGCGCCGCTCGGGTCACGGGTTTCCACGGCGCAACGATCGAGCCGGGACGCCCCGCCGACCTCGTCGTGGCCGACCGGGACGTCCTCGAGCCGGGAGCGATGGAGGAGGCCCGGGCCGCCGTCACGATCGTCGGGGGCCGCGTCGTCCACGGCCCCTGATCCTCAGTCCGCCACCAGCGTCTGGCTCTGCTCCCGCATGAACTGCTGGACGTAGTAGTCGCCGCCGCCGGCCTTCCCGCTCGTGCCCGACCCCTTCCAGCCGCCGAACGGCTGGACGCCGGGCCAGGCGCCGGTGGTCGCGCCGGCGCGGCGGTTCACGTAGACGACCCCGGCCTCGATCCCGTCCAGGAAGCGGTCGATCTCGCCCTGGTCCTCGCTGAAGAGCCCAGCCGTCAGCCCGTACTCGGTGTCGTTGGCCAGGGCGACGGCCTCGTCGAGCGACTCCACCGCATCCACCGCGATGAACGGCACGAAAAGCTCGCGCTTCCACAGCCAGCTGTCGCGCGGAGCGGTCACGATGGCGGGCTGAACGAAGTTCCCTCGCGCCAGGTCGCCTTCCGTGAGCCGCTCGCCCCCATGGAGGACCTCGCCGTTCGCCCTCGCCTCGGCCACCGCCTCCGCGTATCTGGCCACGGCCTTCTCGTCGATCACGGGACCGAGCCAGACGTCTCGCTCCAGCGGGTCTCCGATGCGGATCTCGGAGGTCTTCTCGATCAGCGAGCTCACGAGTTCGTCGCGGACCGGCGCCTCCACGTAGAGGCGCGAGGCCGCCGAGCACTTCTGCCCCCCGAACCCGAAGGCCGAGCGCTTGATCCCCTCGGCCGCCTTCTCCAGGTCGGCCTTGGCCGTTACGATCACCGGGTTCTTCCCGCCCATCTCGCAGATCACGGGGCGCGGGTAGTCCTGGGTGAACGACTTGTAGATCCCCATGCCGACCTCGTACGAGCCGGTGAAGGTGATGCCGCCCAGCCGTGGGTCGGCGACCAGGGCGGCCCCGGCCACGCTCCCCTTCCCGGGCAGCACCTGGAAGGCGGCCGGCGGGATGCCGGCATCGAGCAGCGCCTCGCCGAGCTTCAGCCCGGTGAAGTAGCCCTGGCCGGACGGCTTCAGCACGAGGGTGTTGCCCGCGACGAGGGCGGCGCCGCTCGGGCCGCCGGCCAGCGCCATGGGGAAGTTGAACGGGCTGATCACGCCCCAGACGCCGTAGGGTCGCATCACGTCGCGCGTCTTCTCGGCCTCGGAGAGCTGCCCCATCGGCTTGGCGAACCCGTCGTTCCGCTCCATCTCGTGGCAGTAGTAGCGGATCAGGTCGGCGGTCTCCTCGACGTCGCCTAGTGCCTCGAGGCGGTTCTTGCCCACCTCGATCGCCATGAGGGCGGAGAGCTCGCTGCGCCGCTCCGAGATGAGGTCGGCGGCCTTCCGCAGGAGCCGGACCCGCTCCTCCCACGGGGTGGTCGCCCACTCGGGGGCGAAGCCCTGCGCGGTGGCGATCGCGTCGTCCATGTCCTGCTTGGAGGCCTCGGCGAAGGTCCCGATCACCACGTCGCGGTCGATCGGGGAGCGGGTCTCTCGCCACCCCTCACCCTCTCGCGGCTCGCCGTTCACGAGGAAGGGATGCCGGCCGCCGAGCCACGACCTCGCCTCCTCGATGCCGCGCTCGTACGCTTCGTGGAGCGCGTCGTCGTCCGCCGACATCGTCGCGTACGTCACCCGGAACCCGTTCTCGGTCATCGCCGCCCCTCCTCTGCGAGACACAATGATCCGCCGGTCCTCGTCGGCGGCTCGTCGGTG
>DASUTZ010000170.1:0-20121 GCA_036374295.1 Actinomycetota bacterium | reverse complement strand
CGAGGGAGACTCGCCGGCCGACTGCGCGCGAAAGCTCCGCGACGCGGGGGCCCACGTGGTGGGCGTGAACTGCCTCCGGCCGCCGGGGCACACGCTGCCGATCCTCCGCGAGATGCGGGAGGCGGTGGATGGGTGGATCGCCGGCCAGCCGGTCGCCTACCGGACGCCGGCCGAGAGCCCCGACTTCACCTCGCTCCCGGAGTTCCCTGAGGGGCTGGACCCGCTCCAGCTCCCGCGGTCAGAGATGGCAGCCTGGGCGGTGGAGGCAAGTGACCTCGGCGTGAACCTGATCGGCTCGTGTTGCGGCTCGGTCGCAGCCCACGTGCGTGCCATGGCCCTGGCGCTGGGAAAGCTTCCGGAGGACGATCGAGAATGGCGGGTGGACTACGAGAGGCCGATGTCCGCCTACGAGTACTACGAGCACGGCAAGGAGGCGTAGCTATGGGCGAGGCGGGGTTCCGGGTGACGTACGCGACGATGTCGGCGGACGACGACGCGCTCCACGAGGCGTACGAGCGCGGCATCGAGGAGGCGCGATCGTGGCTGGGTGGCCAGCATCCGTTCCTCGTCAACGGCGAGCCGCGCGAGGGAGAGTCCTGGCAGGAGACGCGCTCCCCGATCGACCGCGACGTGGTGATCGGGACGTTCGCCGAGGCGTCCAAGCAGGACGTGGACGACGCGATTTCGGCCGCCCAGACCTTCGCCCCTGAGTGGGCAGCGACCCCGTGGGACGAGAGGGTGGCGCTCCTGCGGAAGGCGGCCGACCTGATCTCCGAGCGGAGGAACGAGCTGTCCGCCCTGATGGCGATCGAGGTGGGCAAGGCCCGCCTCGAGGCCCTGGGCGACGTCGAGGAGACCGCCGACCTGATCCGCTACTACTGCCACGAGATGGAACGGAACGACGGATTCGCCAAGCCGATGGGGCAGCTGTCCGAGGCCGAGAAGACCCGCGATGTGATGCGGCCCTATGGGGTCTGGGGCGTGATCAGCCCGTTCAACTTCCCCATGGCGCTGGCCGGCGGCCCGAGCGGCGCCGCGCTGGTAGCCGGCAACACAGTGGTGCTGAAGCCCTCGGGCCAAGGCTACTTCACCGGACTGAAGCTCGGAGAGGCCTTGCTCGACGCGGGCGTCCCGCCGGCCGCCTTCCAGGTGCTGCCCGGGAAGGGAAGCGTCGCCGGCGCCGCCCTGGTCGCCGACCCGCGGCTGGGCGGCATCACCTTCACCGGCTCCTACGAGGTCGGGATGGGCATCTACAAGTCGTTCACCCAGGACTACCCCCGCCCCGTGATCTGCGAGATGGGCGGAAAGAACCCGGTGATCGTGACGGCCAAGGCCGACCTGGAGAAGGCGGCCGAGGGGATCAAGCGCTCGGCGTTCGGGTTCGGAGGGCAGAAGTGCTCGGCGGCCTCACGCGTCTACGTCGAGGCGCCGGTTCGCGACGAGCTCGTGAGCGCGCTGCTGGAGAAGACCTCCGAGATCCGGATCGGCGATCCGCTGGAGCGAGACGTCTGGCTGGGGCCCGTGATCGACGAGAAGGCGGTGGCCAGGTACGAGGAGGCGGTGGCGGAGGCGAGGGCGAACGGCGAGGTCCTCCACGGCGGCGAGCGGCTCACGGAGGGCGACCTGGAGCGCGGGAACTTCGTGGAGCCCACGATCGTGACGGCGCCCCGCGACAGCTGGCTGTGGAAGCGGGAGCTGTTCGTCCCGTTCATCGCGGTGGACGCGGTGGGATCGCTGGACGAGGCGCTCGAGCTCGCCAACGACACCGAGTACGGGCTGACGGCCGGCCTCTTCAGCGAGGACCGGGGCGAGATCGATCGGTTCCTCGCCGGGATCGAGGCGGGGGTCGTGTACGTCAACCGGCGGGCCGGCGCGACGACCGGCGCGTGGCCCGGCGTCCAGCCGTTCGGGGGATGGAAGGGCTCGGGGACGAGCGGGAAGGCCGGCGGCGGCGACTACTACGTCCAGCAGTTCATGCGAGAGCAGAGCCAGACGCTCGTCGCCGACTGACGGTCACGGCCCGTGGACGATGCGGCCGCCGACGATCGTGACCGCGGCGCTCGCTCCCTCCATCGACCCCGGCTCCAAGATGTCGCGGTCCACGACGACGAGGTCGGCGAGCCTGCCGGGCTCGACCGCGGCCGTGACGTCCTCCAGGCGGTTCACGCGGGCCGACCCGATCGTAAAGGCCTCGATCGCCTCCCCGGGGGTGAGCCGCTCCTCGGGGAGGAGGACCTCCGCTTCTGGCTCATCGGGAGGCTGTCTCGTCACGGCCACCGCCATCTCGGCCAGAGGGTCGGCCGTCGAGACCGTCCAGTCGCTCCCGAAGGCCAGGCGCGCGCCTGTCCGAAGGAGGCTCCCGAACGGGTACTGGCGGGCCGAGCGCTCGGGGCCGAGGACCGGGAGGGTCAGCTCGACCATCTGGGGCTCGAGGCAGGCCCAGTAGGGCTGGCCGTTCGGGATCACGTCGAGCTCCGCGAAGCGCGGGACGTCGTCCGGGTGCACGACCTGGATGTGGGCGATCGTGTGGCGCGCGTCGCGGACTCCGTTCGCGACGCGCGCCACCTCGAAGGCATCAAGCGCCTCGCGCACCGCCCGGTCCCCGATCGCGTGGACGTGCACCTGGAAGCCCTCGGCGTCCAGGGCCGACACGATCTCGTTCAGCTCCTCGGGCTCGAAGTTGCTGACGCCTCGGCTCTCGCTCCCCGTGTAGGGCTCGAGCATCGATGCGCTGCCGTTCTCCACGATGCCGTCCTGGAAGAGCTTCACGGTCTCGACACGGAGCCGGCCCGAGGAGCCCCGCCGCTGCACGAGCTCGGCGATCTGCTCCAGGCCGCGCGCCGGGTCCCAGTGCATCCCGATCGTGGCCCGCCCGATCAGGCGACCGTCGTCGGCGAGCCGCCGGTAGGCCTCCACCCACTCCGGGAAGACGTTCACGTCCTGCCACGCGGTGACGCCCAGCGCGAGTAGGTGGCCCTGGCCGGCCAGAATCGCCTCCTCCCACTCCCGCCCCGAGGGCTCGGGGAGGAGGTCGGCCACCAGCCGCACGGCCGCCTCGTGGAGGACGCCGCTGGTCTCTCCGTCCGGGTCACGGCCGATCCGGCCCCTCGGCGGGTCGGGCGTCCGCCGGTCGATCCCCGCCGCCTCCAGCGCCCTCGAGTTCACCCACGCGTCGTGGCCGTCGCGGCTCTCCAGGAGGACGGGGCGATCGGGAACGGCGGCGTCCAGCGGCTCGCGGTGCGGCGTCCCTCCCGGGAAGTCGCTCATCGTCCATCCGCCCCCCTCGATCCACGGGCGGTCCGGATGCCGGCGTCCGTAGGTCACCACCGCCTCGAGGTAGGCGGCGAGCCCGGACACGTCGTGGAGGTCGCACAGCGAGAGGATGCGGCCCCCCTCGGCCACGTGGATGTGGGCGTCCTGGAACCCGGGGAGGATCAGCCCGGCGGGTACCTCCACGGTCTCGCCGCCGAGCCAGCGGATCTCGTCCCAGGGTCCCACCGCATCGATCCGGTGGCCCGAGATCGCCACGGCGTCCGCCCCGGGCGCGCCGTGGACCCGGGCCGCCCGGACGAGGAGGTCGCTCACCGGATGGACCCCAGACGGACCCGGCCCGACGCCCTGCCCGCCAGCGCGGCGGGACCGGCCGAGACCAGCCCGTCATCGGCGAGCGCCCGCACGGCCCGGGCCACGCGACCGTCGCCGATCTCGGCCTCCAGCGACCCCAGCGAGGCCGACCCACGCTCCCGGAGCACGGCCAGCACCCTCCCCCGGACCTGGCGGAACGACCCCTCGAACCGATCCTGCCGTCGAGGCGCACGTGCCGGCCGACGCCCCGCGCGCCGGAACGCGCATCCCGGGGCCAGCGGGCACGCGGCGCAGCGGGGCGTCGGCCGGCACACCTCGCGCCCCAGATCCATCAGCGCCTGGTTCCAGGCTCCCGGGTCGTCGCGGTCGATCCAGGCCGAGGCCGCTTCGAGCACACGGTCCGAGCCCTCCTCGTGCACCTCACGTCCCAGACGGAACCGCGCCACCACACGCCCCACATTGACGTCGAGCGCCGGCACGGGCTCCCCGAACGCGATCGAGGCCACCGCCGCGGCCGTGTAGGACCCCACGCCGGGCAGGGCGCGGAGCGCTTCGACGTCCCGCGGGAGGCGCCCCCCATGTTCATCCACGATCGCCCGCGCCGCCCGGTGCAGCCAGACGGCCCGACGGTCGTAGCCGAGCCCGGACCACGCGCGCAGCACCTCATCCAGGGGAGCCGCCGAGAGCGCGCGCACCGAAGGGAACCGCCGAAGGAACGCTCGGAACTCAGGCACGACCCTCGAGGCCTGCGTCTGCTGGAGCATCACCTCGGAGACGAGCACGCGGTACGAGGTGGGGCGGGACCGCCACGGGTAGGCGGCCGCTCGCGGCTCGTACCAAGCCCTCAGCGCCTCGTTCACGCGCATACCTTCGCACGGAGGCGCGGCCGGCTTGACTCAGGCGGCCCGCATGCGGCGGAGCTGGCGGAGCTCGGCGAGCTTGAACAGGAGCCAGGCTCCCCCCGCCACCATCAGCATCCGCTTCACCCGCTCGTCGTCGAGCTTGTCCGCCACCTTCCTGGCGACGTCCTGGGGGAGGACGTTGACAACCGCCTGGACGGGAGCCTGACGCCGCCGCTTGGCCCGCCGCCTCCGCAGGAGCAGGAGCGCGACCGTCGCCGCGGCCCCTCCCCCGACGAGGGCGCCCACGGCCCGCTTCCCCCAGACGGCGGCCGCGGGCATGCGGCTCTGGAGCTCGTCGATGTCCGAGGAGAGCCGCCCACGGATCTCCTCAATCTCCCTCACCGTCTCAGCTGCGCTTTGGCCCATTCCACGTCCTCCTTCACCGTGCGCTTCGTCTCCTCGGGCACCACGGGCCGCTTCATCCGGCTCACGCCCACCCCGGCGATCACGCCGGCCAGCAGCAGGAACGTCGCCGCGGTCACGATCCAGGCCAGCCAGGCCGGCCAGACGATCCGGAGCGCCACGGCCATGGTGACGCCCAGGAACACGAACGCGATCAGGCCGAAGACGGCCGCCGCGGCCAGCGCGGCCCCGCCCACGGCCTTCGCCTTGGCCCCCTCGGCCATCTCCTGCTTGGCGAGCTCGATCTGCTTCCGCACCAGCTGCGACGTGTCCGTCGCGATCGACCGCACCAGATCCCCGGTGGACCGCTCTCCGTTCACCGTTCGTCGCATCTCACCATCCCCTTCCACGTAGATCCCTCGCTCCACGCTCCCAAGGTCCTTCCCCGCTCGTTCCAACGCAACCGCGTTGACCTCCGCCCCGTACAGGAGGAGCTGGGACGCAGCGTAGATCAGCAGCAGGATCCCCACCGCACCGGCGAGCGTCCCGTACACGGCGCTCGACCGCGAGACGGTGCCAGCGACGTACCAGGTTCCGACGACCTTCACGACCCCCCAGGCCGCCGCGGCGAAGATCGCCCCCTTCCACAGATCGCCGAAGGGCGGCCCCTGCCGCTGGGTGAGGAGCCGGTACCCCACCAGGAACAGCGCGACGTCCAGGACGAAGGCCACGAGCAAGCCGCCCGCGCGCAGGCCCACGGCGGCCCATCCGGACATCGGCAGGTTCCCCACCAGCGCCACGATCCCGAGGGCGGTCACCGCCATCAGCCCGAGCACGATCGTCGTCCACAGCGACCAGAGCTTCCGCTTGACGAACGAGGCGTAGGGCTGGACGCGGAAGATCCGGCTGACGGCGAACCCGGCGGCCTCGGTCGCCCCGAGCCCGGACCACACGAGCCCGGCCAGCCCGATCAGCCCCGAGGCGGCCCGGGCGTCCACCAGCGACTCCAGGCTGTCGCCCATGACGTCCTGCAGGCCGGGCACGGCGCCGGCGACCGCGTCCACGATCTCTTCCTGAAGCTCCGGACGGTCCGCCAGGACGAAGCCGATCACCGAGAGGGCCAGCAGGAGCAGGGGGAAGAGCGAGAGGAACCCGTAGTATGTCACGATTGCCGCCAGGTACCCGCTCCGGTCGCGACCGGAGCGCTGCAGCACGTCGCGGGCGAAGGAGACGAACCGAGGGGCCACGGGGGAAGCCTACCCGCGAAGCAGAGCGATAACCGAGGGCGTTTAGGGCGGGGCCACCCGAGGGGAGGGAACCCTCGTGCCGAGAACCATCGTGATCACGGGGGCGTCGGCCGGCGTGGGACGAGCGACGGCGAACAAGGCCTCGAGGCCACCGCCAAGGAGGTCGAGGCCGAGGGCGGAACCCCTCTCGCCCTCCCCACCGACGTCGCCGACCCCAAGGCCGTGGAGCGGGCGGCGGCGGCGGTCGAGCGGGATCTGGGACCGATCGACGTCTGGGTCAACAACGCGATGACGTCGGTCTTCGCCCCCTTCACCGAGATCGAGCCCGAGGAATTCCGCCGCGTCACCGACGTGACCTACCTGGGCGTGGTCCACGGCACCCTGGCCGCCCTCCGACGCATGATGGCCCGCGACCGAGGGGTGATCGTCCAGGTCGGCTCGGCCCTCGCCTACCGGGGGATCCCCTTCCAGTCGGCCTACTGCGGCTCCAAGCACGCCATCCAGGGCTTCACCGAGTCGGTCCGGGCTGAGCTCCTCCACGAAGGGAGCGGCGTGCGCCTCTCGATGGTCCAGCTGCCGGCGCTCAACACGCCCCAGTTCGGCTGGGTGGAGGCGCGCCTCCCGAACGAGCCCCAGCCCGTGCCGCCCATCTACCAGCCCGAGGTGGCGGCGCGGGCCGTCGTCTTCGCCGCCGACCACCCCAGGCGCCAGGTCTGGGTCGGGGGCTCCACCGTGGCCACGATCCTCGCGAACAAGCTGGTCCCCGGCCTACTCGATCGGTACCTGGGGAGGACGGGCTATGGCTCGCAGCAGACCGACGAGCCGCTGGACCCCGGCCGTCGCTCGAACCTCTGGGAGCCCGTCCCAGGCGACCACGGCGCGCACGGCTCGTTCGACGACCGCGCCAAGGACCGCAGCATCCAGCTGTGGCTCACCACCCATCGAGGAGCGATGGTCGCGGCTTTGGCCGTGGGCGCCCTCGCCCTCGTTCGCCGGGCCCTCCGCTGAGTCAGAGGAACCGGGGCCACCTTCGCCTGGTCCTCCACGACCGTTCGGGACGTTCTCGGCCGCCTCGGCCATCGCTCAGGCCGGATGGTCGGCCGGCGTGTCCCCACGGCGGACGTCGGTCTGACGGCCGCCGTTCTGCACCCACCGCGCGCCACAGCGGGCGCAGAACGCCCGGCTCTCACCCTTCAGGACCATCACAACGCGGATCGAGTTGCAGACGGGACAGCGCAGCATCAGGGTCTCCTCCTTGGCTCCGGGCCCCGAGAGGGGCTTCCAGGGTCGTGCGTTCATTCCCTCACCGCCCGGGCACGAAACGCCTCCAGGGAGCCCCCTAGGAGATCCCGGAAGAAAGGTTTGGAGACCGGATCCGTGGGAATGTTGAGGGCACAACCGACCGCGGGAGACCTCCCTCTCTCGACGACAAGGGGCCGCGCTCAGCGCGGCCCCTTTCGTGTCTGGGCTCACCTCGCCAGGCGCCGAATCCCCTCCGCGTCCTGGCCGGGCACCTGGACGAAGTTCTCCACCTCGTCCACCCCGTCCACCGCCAGCACCAGGCGGGTCAGCTCGTCCCGCACCTCGGGGCGCTCAACGGTGCCCCTCAGGACCACCCGTCCGTGCTCCACGTTGACGAGCACCGATCCCTTCGGGACGTCCGGCCGCCCCAGGACCTCGCTCTCGACCTTGCGGGCGAGCGCGACGTCGTTCGGCGGATCGTAGTCCTCAGTCCCGCGGCGGGCGGCCTGTATGCGCCCCTCCACGTCCGATGCGACCCTTCGCCCGAAGCGCTCCGTGTCCCTCGCCGCCTCGCGAGCCTGAGCCGCGGCCTGGTCGGCCAGCCTGGCCCGGCGCGTGCGGCCAAGCACCGGATCCAGCAAGTACGTGAGCGCTCCGCCGACGACCATGCCTCCAAGGAAGCCCATCACCAGGGCACGGCGCTCTCTCCTGCGCCGCTCCCCGGGGAGCCCTCGGATCAGCTCCTTCTGGAGAGACCCATAGCGTTCGCGCAGACGCTCCATCCGCTCATCGGATGCCAGTCGATCCTTCAGACGATCCATCATCGTCAGTCACCCCCGTCCGGTGGTACCCGGAGCGGATGCTGGCAAACGAGAGCGAGCTAGGACGCCTGCCGCTGCCCGTCGTCCAACCGCTCGAGCCGGTCCGGCTCCAGCTCCCGGAGGGTCTGCTCGGCCTTGTCGACAACGTCGGGATCCGAATGCGCGACGCTGACGACAACCCGTCCCTCCCGGATCTCGGCGTAGGTTCGTTGCCACGCCCCGCCCGTCCCGAGACCCGAGACGCCTCCGACGATCCCGCCGACGGCCCCTCCGGCGACGGCGGCCCCGATGGTCGAGGCCCAGACCCCCGCCCCCGGGAAGGCCAGGAGCCCCAGGGCGAGCCCGAGGATCCCGCCGACAACCGTTCCGATCAGCGCCCCGACCCCGACCCGCGCGCCCACGTCCCCGCTGAGACGACGATCGCCCCCGCGAGTGTCGCCGGCCTCGATGGGGACGGAATCGCGGGCTGCGCCCTCGAGCGAGATGCTGGACCCCTCGATCCCTCGTCGCTCCAGAGCGAGAGCGGCTCGGCGTGCGCTCTCCCGGCCGGCGAAGGTCGCGATCAGCTTCTGAGACATGGTGGGTCCCTACCCGCTCGGGGGCCGCTCAGTCCACGTCGAGCTCGGCCCAGACCTCGGTGTCCGGCCCTCGATTCACGCCCCAGCGGTCCGCGATGTGATCGACGAGGTACAGCCCCCAGCCGGACTCGGCCTGGGGCACGGGGTCGTCGGGCGCCGCGAACCCGTGGCCCGGATCCTGGACCTCGAGCCGGAGCACACCGTCGCGCAGGCCGGCACGAACCTCGACACGCTCATCGCCTCGCATCGTCGCGTGCCGGTAGCTGTTCGTCACCAGCTCGCTCACGATGAGCCGGAGGTTCTCCAGGGTCTCGTCGTCGACCCACCCCTCGAATCGATCCATCGCGTCGCGCGCAGCTGCGGGGGACTCGGGGGACGGGGCGAGGAGGATCCTCACGTCCGTGTCCTGCGCGTCCAACATCACCTGTCTACTGATACCCCGTCTCGGGCTCACGACTCGTCCGAGACCGAAAACCGGATGGCCGCCGAGCCCTTCGACGGGAGGGAGGCGTCCGGGAAGAGAGACCGGATCACGTCGTACCCGATGCTGCGCCGGAAGGATTCGGGTGTGGACACGAGATCGTCCGAAGGGGGAGGGGGGATGTCCTGACCGGACACCTCGAACGACACCGCGGATCCGTCGAGGTCGGCGTGGATCACGATGCTGCCGTCGCCGTCATCACGGACCCCGGCGGCGCACGCCTCCGAGATGGCGAGTTTGAGGTCGTCCACGTGCTCCTCGCCCATGCCGGCCTGCCGGGCAACGGCCGCGGCGAAGATGCGAGCCGTCCCCACGTAGGCCGCTCGGGCGGGGATCCGCAGCGTGGAACGGGTCTCGACCAACGCTCAGCCCAGCGCGTTCCCGACGGAGTCGTGCACGGGGAACACACGGTCGAGGCCGGTGATCGCCAGGACCTTCAGGACCGGCTCGCGGGTGCAGACGATCACGAGCTCGCCGTCCCGCTCCCGGATCCGCTTCAGGCCGGCGACGAGGCTCCCCAGGCCGGTGGAGTCCATGAAGCCCACCTGCTCGAGGTCCACCACGATCCGGTCGTTGCCCCCGTCGATCAGCTCGACGAGCTTCTCCCGGAGCTTGGGCGCGGTGTAGATGTCGACCTCGCCTCCAACCTCCAGGATGGGGGTGTCGTTCTCGGTTCGCACTTCGAGGGTCAGGTCGATGGCTCCTCACCTCGTCGCATCGGCGGCCTGTAGTATAGGCGGTCCGTGAGCGACCGTAACTCGCCCCCCGTCATCGTGGAGGTCCCTGCCGCCCCGGAGCAGGCCTACGTGCTGCGAAGCGTCGTGGCCTCGGTGGCCGCGCGTTTCGACCTGCCGCTCGACAGTATCGAGGACCTCAAGATCGCCGTGGACGAGGCCGTGGCCCACCTGCTCACGACCGGCGGCACGCGGCTCCGCATGGAGGTCGTCCCCTCGGATTCGGGTCTCAAGGTAACCACTTCGACCGACGCCTCCCAGGCGGCCTGGCCCCCCGAGGGCTTCGAAGGATCGCTCACCTGGCAGGTGCTGACCGGCCTGACGGACGAGGCGTGGTTCGCCGTCGACGGGGGACCGATCCTCGGCTTCACGAAGAGAGCCCTCCTCCATGGCTGACGAGTCCCGCGAGATCGAGCTGTTCCAGCGGCGGCACGAGGACCCCATCGCGAGGGAGCAGCTCGTCGAGCAGTTCCGCGCGCTGGCCGAGTACCTGGCTCGGCGCTTCCAGGGGCGTGGCGAGCCGGTCGAGGACCTGACCCAGGTGGCGATGATCGGCCTGCTGAAGGCGATCGACCGCTTCGACCTCGGGCGCGAGGTGAAGTTCTCGACCTACGCCACGGCCACGATCGTCGGGGAGCTGAAGCGGCACTTCCGCGACAAGGGCTGGTCCGTACGCGTCCCGCGCCGCCTTCAGGAGACCGGCCTCAAGGTCAGCAAGGCCATGGCGGAGGTCTCGCAGGAGGTGGGACGCTCGCCCACCGTGGCCGAGATCGCCTCCCACACGGGGCTCTCCGAGGAAGAGGTCCTGGAGGGCATGGAGACCGTCCACGCCTACTCCGCCTCCTCGCTGGACGCCCCGATCGACGAGGAGGGCCGCAGCTCACACGAGGTGATGGGCTCCGAGGACGAGACGATCGAGATGATCGAGGCCTGGACCACCGTGGGCCCCGCCATCCAGGCGCTCCCCGAGCGGGAACGGAGGATCCTCTACCTGCGGTTCTTCCGGGGGCTCACGCAAACACAGATCGCCGAGGAGATCGGCATCTCTCAGATGCACGTCTCCCGGCTGCTAGCGCGGACGATCCGCCAGCTCCGCGAGGAGGTTCGGGCGGACGAGCCCGTGGAGTGACCGTCACTCCACGCGGAGGACCACGATCGCCACGTCGTCCTGCGGCCCGTCCGGGTTCGCCTTGCGCACCTGCTCCTCGATGTGGTCGGCGACGGCCCCTGCCGAGTCCCGAGGGACGCCCTCCAGGAAGTCCATCAGCGTGCGCGGGGACCGGTCGGCCGAACCGCCCCGATCATCCACGACGCCGTCGGTGTAGAAGATCACCACGTCGCCTGGGCCGAGCCGCACGGTCTGGTCGGTGATCGTGACGTCCTCGAAGACGCCCAGGAGGGTCCCGGGCTCGCCTACGATCTCGATGTCGCCGCTCGCCCGGAGGACGTAGGGGCGGTGGTGGCCGCCGCAGGCGACCGTCAGCGTCGCCCCACCCTGCCCCGGGGCGATGCGGCCCTTGGCCACCGTGCAGAAGCGGTCGGTCCCCGACTTGATCAGCGCCTCGTTGAGGAGCCGGAGTGAGCCGCTGGGCGTGTGCTCCCCCAGCCAGGCGGCGTGGAGCGTGTGCCGGGCCAGGCCGGTCACGGCGGCCGCCTCGGGGCCCTTCCCGCAGACGTCGCCGATCACGATCGCCCACTCCCCCGCGGTGCGCTGGAACACGTCGTAGAAGTCGCCCCCCACCTGGAACCCCTCCCCGGCGGGCTCGTACCGAGCCGCGACGTCGACGCCCGGGATCTCCGGGAGGGCCGGGGGCAGGAGGCTGCGCTGGAGGCTGCGGGCGATCGCGCTCCGCTCCTCGTACAGCCGGGCGTTGTCGATCGCCACGGCGGCCCGATCGGCCAGCTCCTGGGCCAGCGCCAGGTCCTCGTCGTCGAAGCGACGCGCGCTCGAGGCGAAGGTCATCGCACCCAACGTCCGCCCGCGAGCCCTGAGCGGCACGATCATCCCGGAGCGGGTGTCCAGCCGCTCCAGCCTGTGCCGGTGCTCCTCGTCCCGCGCCGCGGCGGCCACCAGATCGTCCGGGATCTCGGGGTAGATGATCGCCTCGCCGCTCCCGAGGACCCGACCCATGCCCTGGGGACCCTCGGGATCGGGCGGGTACCGCTCCCGCATCGCCCGGACCTCCTGCCGGAGCTCTTGGTCGCGAGCCCCGAGGGCGACGTGCTTGAGGGCGCCCCCCTCCTCCACCATCTCCACGCTGCACCAGTCCGCCAGGCGGGGCACCGCGAGCTCCGCGAGCTTAGCCAGCGTGCGCTCCAGATTGAGCGACGAGCTCAGTATGCGGCTCGCCTCGGCCAGGAACGACAGGCGAGCCCTGGCCGCCTCGGCCTCTGCCCGGGCCGCTTGCTCGCCCTCGTAGAGACGGGTCCTGATCTCCTCGGCCTCGCGCCGATCCGTCACGTCCATGCAGACGCCGTGCATCCGGACGGGCGCGCCCGAGGAATCGCGCCGGACGTCCCCGATCGCTTCCAGCCAGCGCTGGGAGCCATCCGGCCGCACGATCCGGTACTCGATCCGGTAGGGGTCGGGGCCCGCCAGCGCCCGATCGACCGCCTCCCGGACCCGCTCTCGGTCGTCCGGGTGGATGTCGGCCTCGAAGGCCTCCAGCGTCCCGGCGAAGGATCCCTTCTCGAGTCCGTGGATCCGCTCCAGGCTGGCGGACCACTCGACGCGTCCCGACCCCAGGTCCCACTCCCACGCGCCCATCCCGCCAGCCTCGAGCGCGTGACGGAGCCTGCGCTCGCCCTCCACCAGCGCCGCCTCCGTCTGCTTCCGCTCGGTGATGTCCCGGACGTAGCCGGTGAAGGTGGGGGGACCGGGGAGGTCCGTGCGCACCACGGTGACCTCGACCGGGAAGCGGGCGCCGCCCCGGCGCTGGGCGACCATCTCGTGCCGCCTGCCCATGATCCGCGACTCCCCGGTCTCCAGGAAGCGCTGCAGGCCCTCACGCATCCTCGCGCGGGCGTCCTCGGGGACGATCATCTCGGCCATCTCCCAGCCCAGGGCTTCCTCGCGGGAGTATCCGAAGTACCGCTCGGCGGCGGGGTTCCAGTCGATCACCGTCCCCCGATGGTCGATCACGATCACGGCCTCGAGCGAGGCTTTCAGGATCGAGGCCTTGAGGGCTTCGCTCTCCTGCATCGCCTCCAGCGCCGTGGCCCGCTCCAGGAACTGGCCAAACTGGACGCCCACCGCGTCCATCGCCTTCAGGAGGGCCTCGTCGGGAAGACGGGGGTCGCGGTGGAAGAACTCCATGGCGCCGAGGACCCGGTCTCCGAGCCTGATGGGGAACGAGAACGCGGCTTGCACGCCGGCCTCCATCACCAGGGTCTTGCGAGGGAAGTTGTCGTCCTGGCCCACGTCGGGAATCCAGACCGGGCCGCCCGAGGCCAGCACGCGCCCCGGGAGCCCCTCGCCGGCCACGAAGGCGTGTGTGCGGCCGGCCTCGGCGAGATGCTCCCCCTTCACGCCCGGGCCCGCCCAGAGATCGGCGAACCGCATGACCTGCGTGTCCGCGTCGAGGATCCAGACGTCTCCGGCGTCCCATCCGATCGCCCGCCCCACCTCGCGGAGGAATCTGCGGGTGGCCTTCTCGACGTCCGTCGCCACTGCGAGGACCATCGCCGCCGCGTACTGAGCCTCGAGGCGCTGCTCCACGAGCCGCCGGTGGCTGATGTCGACGGCGAGCGCGATCGCTCCGTCCGCCGGCTGCGGCAAGCGCGACACGCGGACGAAGCAGAGGCGGTCGGCACCGAGCGGGTCCCGCAGAACGACCTCGGCGTCGAGGCCGCTGGCCGAGGTGAGGGCTTGCACCACCTCGGCGAGCTCGTCCTTATGGAGGGCCTTGACCACGTCGTGGCCCACGGCGTCCTCGCGAGAGACGCCGAAGAGGGTCTCGGCGTGGTCGTTCCAGAGCCTTACGACCCCCTCGCGGTCGACGGCGACCGCGGCGGCGCCGAGGTGCTCGAAGAGGCGGGCTTCGAGGCCTTCGTGGACGCCCGACATGGGAAAGCGAGGATACTACGGGCCCTCGGACCCTGATCTGCGCCCTTCCCTCGCCCGGGCCCTTCTCGTGAGGGGGAGGGCGAACCAGAGCACGACCGCCACGCCGGTGATCGCGGTGCTGACCGTGAGGGCCATCGGCACATTGAACAGTACGTTCGCGATGACGAAGGTCACCCCGGCGATCGCGGCTCCGAGCAGGACGATGCCCGTCGTGGCCAGCCTGCTGGATGTGATCAGCATCCTCCGCTTGTCCTCCAGCTCCTCCCTGTCGGTGAAGCGCCACCGCATCCGGTGATAGGCGGACGGCGCGATCAGGAACACCGAGGCCAGCGCCGCGGCGAGGAAGGAGCCGAAGTAGACGTCCCGGGAGAGGTCGGAGATGCCCGAGAACCGGCTCGTGAACGGGAGGGTCAGCAGGAAGGCGAACAGCACCTGGACGCCGGGGAGGGCGACGCGGAGCTCCTCGAGCAGCTCGCCCAGCTTCCGGGAGAGTCGCTCCTTCTCGGTCTCGGCGTCCCGCTCCGGCTCCCCGCTCATATCCGGATGTCGAAGATCAGGATCGCCCCGGTCACGATGAGGTAGATCGCCACGATGTAGTTGAGGATCGTAGGGAAGATGAGGATCAGGATCCCCGCGGCGAGGGCCACGATCCCCGGCAGGGTGAGGTTGACGGAGATGTCCCCGGCGGCCTGAGCCACGAGCGCGGTCGCGATTCCGAGCATGCCTTCCTCCTGTGATCCGGACGGCCCTGGCCTACCCTCTGCGCGAGCAGAGCAAACCGTTCAGCGCTCGTCCGGTTCCCGGCGCCCGGCCTTGGATGGCCGCCCCAGCAGGTAGCCGGCGACGGCGCCCAGGAGCGTCGTGACGATCAGCACCCAGATCAGAGGGAAGCTCTCGGTGACGAACACGAAGTCGATGGGGACCTCGCCCAGGTTCTGGGTCACGAAGACGATCAGGATGATCGCGATCGCCAGGATGACGATGGTCTTCGCCAGCCGCGCCCGGCGCTCGCGGGCGAGGCGCTGCATCTGCTCCTGCTCGACCTCGCTGATCTCGCGCTCCCGCCGCGGGTCATCGGGCGGCCGCGGAGCTTCTCGCTCGTCCATGTGATGCATCGAAGTCTATACCCGAGACCGCCCAGGATTGCGGAGGAGGCGACCCGGGTAGGTTCGCTGCTGAACATCAGAAGGAGGTGCGAATCCATGGGCCTTGTGATCCTGCTGATCGTGCTGGCGCTGATCTTCGGAGGCTTCGGGCTCCTCGTCGAGGGCCTGACCTGGCTCCTCATCATCGCGGGGATCCTCTTCCTCATCGGGCTGTTCAGCGGCTGGCGGACCTGGGGTGGCCGATCCACCCATACGCGGGTCTGACCGACTGGAGACACGAAGAAGCCCCGGCCGGAAGGCCGGGGCTTCTTCGCATTCGCGTCCGTCAGTGAACGTGATCCGCGCCGTGCGGATCGTGCGGCGGCGTGTCGCGCCGCCCGTAGGGTGCCCACGGGCTCCAGAAGAGCATCGAGAGCACGAACCCCACGGCTCCCACGATCATGAGGATCACACCCACGAGGTTGAGGTCGATCCCCTGTGCCTCGACCTCGATGGCCCAGGTCAGCACGGCGCCCACGGCGAACAGGAACAGGCTCACACCGATACCCACGTCTCGTCACCTCCCGCTTGGTTGTTCGCTCCGTTGGATTCCCTGGGAGGGGGCGTGGGAAACCCGGCGTCAGCGGCGGATGCAGCGCCAGATGGCGAGACGCCAGAGAAGCCTGCTGCCGCGGCGGCGGAGGGCCAGGAGGCCGTCGGCCATCAAGCGGGCCACCGCCTTCGACCCGCCCACGAGCGACGGCAGGGGGAACTCCCGCTCGGCCAGGGACTCCATGTTCGCCGCCCCAAAGATCCTTCGGGCGGCCTCGATCACGCGGGGCTCGTCCTGGATCGTGCCCGTCGGCAGATACATGCGCCCGCCGGGACGCAGGTGGTCGGCGACGGATTCGATCAGGGCCACGGGAACCTCGGCGCCGGTGGGGCCCCCCGCGTGCCCGCCCGGGAACCACCCCGTGAGCTCGGCGACCGAGTCCGGGATCCCTGAGACGTCTCCGATCACGACGTCGGCCACCACGTCCTCAACCGGATCCAGCAGGCTGCCAGCGCGGAACTCGGTGCGATCCTCGAGGCCGAGCGCACGCGCGTTCTCCGTCGCCACCTCCACGGCCTCGGGGACCACGTCCGTCCCGTACACGCGGGCTGCGCCCAGACGCGCGGCGACGAAGCTGAGCACCCCGGAGCCGCACCCCACGTCGATCACGGTCTCGCCGGGCTCGATCTCGATCGTCTCGGCGACCAGCATGCTGGTGCGGCTGGGAGGGAAGACCCTGGGGGCGAGGCGGATCGTGAACGGACCGGTCCTGCCCCGCCAGTCGAAGTCGAGCACCCCCGGATCGCTCATTTGGGGACCATCCTCCCAGCGATCGGGGCTACGCGCCACCCCTGCCGGGGGGCGATGACCGGAAGATCCGATACGCTAGAGGAGAGGGGATCAACCGGGACGAGACACGGAAGCGCCTGTCGAAGGATCGCCTGGAGCTCGAGCAGCTCCGGGGGGCGATGATCGAGAGGGGACGTTCGAGAGGGCGAAGGATCTCTCGATCGTCGAGCAGCTGGAGGATCGCCTCGCCGACGTGGACCGCGCGTGGGAGCGGATCGAGGACGACTCCTACCGGGTATGCGAAGCGTGGGGGAAGCCGATCGCCCGTGAGTGGCTGGCGGCGATCCCGGCCGCCCGATTCCGCGCGGAGGCCCAAGCCAGGCTGGAGGCATCAGGAAGCTGAGACGGAAGAGGCGGCGACCCTGGGTCGCCGCCCTCCGGTGGTCAGGTCAGCAGGGCGATCAGGACGATGATGACGATCAGCGTCCCGATGCCGATCGGGATGAACATGCGCTCACCTCCTCGGGAACCTACCTTTCCCTCAGGCCGCCGGCGCAACCCTCGCGTCAATCCGATTCGAGCTCCCGGCCCTCGAGGACACCGGGCGAATCGTCGACAGCGTCGTGGTGACGGAGCAGGCTCTGACCAGGAGCGCTATCGCGATCTCCCAGGTGACCCTGGAGGGGACGTGGGCCGGTCCCAAGTGCACGGCAAGAAAGCAGTGCTGAGCTCTCCGCTGGCGCTTCCGTGCGCCCCCGTCTATAACTGAGCGGCAAGCGGAACAAGGGGGACACCTTGACGTTCGACGTGCTCAGCGAGATCAACTATCTGGCGGCGGTGGTGGCCGCGCTCGCCTACTTCGCGATCGGGGCGCTCTGGTACTCGCCCGTCCTCTTCTCGAAGCCGTGGCAGCGGGCGATCGGGATGCAGCCGCAAGAGGCGCAGTCCCCGAACCCGTTGCTCTTCGTCCTGACGGCCGTGGCCTACTTCGTGCAGGCGGTCACACTCGGGGCGTTGGCTCGCGCGACCGGTGGGACGGACCTGATGGACGGGCTCGTTCTCGGCCTCTTCGTGGCGATCGGCATCGTTGCCATGGGGCTCTGGGTCAACGTCTCCTACGAGCAGCGAGCGGCTTCGCTGCTGTGGATCAATGCCGGCAACGCGCTGGTGGGGATCGTCGTGATGTCGATCATCATGACGGTCTGGGACTGAGCAGGCGGACCGGCAGCCCCCGGCCCGCCGGCCTCGTCCCGGGGTCCTATCCGGTATGCCACTATTCCTTGAAGACGACCGCCATCACGCCCGGGATCGCGCGCACGAAGGCCTCGATCCTGCGGCGCGCTGAGGGCCCCAGCCACCGGTTGATCGTCACGACGCCCTCGGCCACGTCCACGCTGAAGGGCTCCTCGCCCACGTGGTCGAGCACCTCCATCACGTCGTCGTGCACGTCGGTGTCCGTCCGCACGAGGAGTCTGAGCAGGTCCCTGCGCGCCAGGACGCCCGTGACGATGCCGTCGGAGACGACGGGGACCCCCTTGAGGTGTCGCTCGACCATCAGGGGGAAGAGGTCCGCGACCTCCGCGGCCTCCTCCGCGGCCACGACGTCCATCGTCATGACCATCGCCGCCGTCCCCGGCGCGGCTCCCTCGCGAGCCGTACTAGTGATGATCTCGCCGCGTTGCGGCGTCGCGTTCCCCCGGAGCAGATCTGCCTCCGAGATGACGCCGAGGAGGTTCCCCGAGGCGTCCACCACGGGCACGAGGGCGATGCGGTGGTCCACCATGAGCTCGGCGACGCGTTTCAGCGGGGTCTCGGGCGTCACGGTGATGGCGGGCCTGGACATGATGTCGCGTGCTTTCATGCGACCACGCTCCTTCCGTCGCCCCCACTCTCCCGCCGGGGCCCGGAGCGGGCATGGGCCGAAGGTCGCACGTCGGAAGGGACCCTGAGCCCTGCCCCCTCCGTCTCCGGGCATGCACCGTTGAGGGAGAGGAGGAACCATGAAGACGAAGGCGGAGGAGCTGATCGTCGACGCCGCCAAGGTGGAGCGCCGTCCGTGGAGACCGCTGGGCGGGGAGGTCGGCGTGGGCTACCGACCTCTCTGGGTCGGGGCGGGCTCGGGTTCCTATGCGGGCGTGATGCGGATGGACCCGGGGGCGTCGATCCGCCATCACGCGCATGCGTACGCCGTCCATCACATGTGGGTGCTGGAAGGCGAGTGCGCCGTCGGGGAGCGGACCCTGGAGCCGGGAGCCTACGCATTCGTCCCGGCCGGCGTCGAGCACGGCATCGACTCGGCGGGCCCGGAGGGGTGCACGTTCTTCTACCTGTACCTCCGAGCCTCTCTGGACTGAGGGGGAACGAGTCGTGGCGGGGGCCGTCCGGGAGATCTCCATGACACGCCTCCCGGTCGGCGCGGGGGGGCTCGACCCGACGGAGGCCCGGGCCCGCTTGGAGCGCGACGGCCCGAACCTCCTGCCCACGCCCGCCGGGCCGGCCCTGTGGCGGGAGCTCCTGCGTCAGCTCGTCCACTTCTTCGCGCTCATGCTGTGGGTCGCGGGGGGCCTGGCCCTCGTGGCCGGGCTCCCCCAGCTGGGGATCGCCATCTTCGCCGTCGTCCTGGTGAACGCCGGCTTCGCCTTCGCCCAGGAGTTCCGGGCGGAGCGGGCCGCACAGCGGCTCCGCGAACTCCTCCCCCGCCGGGTCATCGTGATCCGGGGCGGCGTGCGGAGGGAGATCGATGCGGCGGAGCTCGTGCGAGGGGACCTCGTCCTGCTCGCGGCCGGAGATCGGATCTCGGCCGACCTCTGCGCCATGGAGGCCCACGGCATATGGGTGGACAGCTCGACGCTGACCGGCGAGAGCGTCCCATCGCCGGTCGAGGCGGGGGATGCGCTCTACGCGGGGACCTTCCTCGCGGAGGGCGAGGGAACGGCCGTGGTGGTCGAGGTGGGGGACGCCACGCGGCTCGCGGGGATCGCCCGGCTGGCTCAGGCGGGCGAGCGCCCCACCCCTCCGCTGGCGCTGGAGCTCCGCCGCCTGGTGAGGACGATCTCGGCCATCGCGATCGGCGTCGGGGTCTCCTTCTTCGGCGTGGCCACCCTGGTGGGCACGGCGCCCACCGAGGGGATCGTGCTCGCCATCGGGATCACGGTGGCGCTCGTGCCCGAGGCGCTATTGCCGACCGTCACCCTGTCGCTCGCGATCGGCGCCCAGCGCATGGCAGCCAGGAGGGCCCTGGTGCGGCGTCTCGAGTCCGTGGAGACCCTGGGGTCCACGACCTTCATCTGCACCGACAAGACCGGCACGCTGACGATGAACGAGATGTCGGCGGTCGAGGTCTGGACCCCGGCCGGGTGGGCCATGATCCGAGGCCATGGCTACGAGCCCTGGGGGGAGATCGAGGCGGGGGGACCCCGGGTCGGCGAGTCGCTCAGGGAGGCGGCCCTGGCCGCCGTCCGCTGCTCGACGGGTCGGGTGGTGGAGCGGGAGGGACGGTGGTCGCCATTGGGCGATCCCACCGAGGTGGCCCTCGACGTCTTGGCCCGGCGGGTGGTGGGACGGGTCCTGGACGAGAGCGAGCCCGAGCGCGTGCGGTTCCCCTTCGATCCCAGGCGCCGCCGGATGTCGCTGGTTGTCGGCGATCGGGTGCTGGTCAAGGGGGCCCCGGACGCGGTCCTGCCCCTGTGCAGGACC